>JAZNFR010000091.1:0-7537 GCA_045576055.1 Eubacteriales bacterium | reverse complement strand
GAGGCTGAAAGAAGCTATCAAGCTAAGGAATACGAGGACAAGAAGGGCGAGATGATTTCCGCTATTGTTACTAAGGTTGAGGATTCAACTGGTAATGTTGTAGTTGACACAGGTATTTCTCAAGCAGTTCTTCTAAAGAGCGAGCAAATCCCTGGCGAGGTTCTTCGTGTTGATGATAGAATTAAGGTTTTCGCTTCCCAAGTAAACACAGAGGCAAAGGGTCCACTTGTTTCCCTTTCACGTGTACATCCTACACTTGTAAAGAGACTTTTTGAATCTGAGGTTCCTGAAATTTTAGATGGCACAGTTACTATTAAGAACATCAGCCGTGAGGCAGGCTCAAGAACAAAGATTGCCGTATATTCACGCGACCCTGAGGTTGACGCTGTTGGCTCATGCATTGGTAACAAGGGCTCAAGAATTGGCGTTGTTGTTGACGAATTAAACGGCGAAAAGATCGACGTTATTCCATATAGCGACGATATTTGCGAATATGTTAAGCAAGCACTCTCACCTGCTTCAGTTAAGAGCGTAGAGCTTGTTGGAGACCGTCAAGCAAGAGCTATTGTTTCTCCTGACCAGCTTTCACTTGCTATCGGTAAGATGGGACAAAATGCACGTCTAGCTGCTAGACTTACTGGCTGCAAGATTGATATCAAGAGCGAGTAAGCTATGGAGAAAAAAGTTCCTTTAAGAAAATGTCTTGGCTGTATGAGCTCATTCCCTAAAAAGGATTTAGTTAGAGTATTAAAAACACCCGAGGGCGAGGTAATTATAGATTTAAGTGGCAAAAAGTCAGGTCGTGGCGCATATATTTGCAAGGACAAGGCTTGCTTAAAGAAGGCTATTAAATCAAAAAGAATTCAATCAAATTTGGAAATTGAAATTCCTGAATCAATTTACCTTGAGCTTGAAAAGGAGCTTAGCTTAGCCAATGAATAATAAATTTCTATTTATGCTCGGATTATGCCGAAAAGCGGGCAAGCTTATAATCGGAACGGACTTGGTGACAAAATCTCTCCCAAGCAAAAAAACATATCTGGTTATCTACACATGCGACGCATCAGGCAACACCGAAAAGAAGATTACAGACAAATGTAATTTCTATGGTGTTGAATGTATCAAAGCCCCCTTCTCTTCCTTAGAGATTTCGGGTGCGATTGGAAAAAGCGGAGCCGTATGCTCCCTTGGTATAACCGACTTAAATTTCGCAAGTGAATTAAAATCACTTTGTCAAGAAAATTCTTGATAGACTCTCAATGAAATGAGGTATAGTATATGGCACGAATTAAGGATTTTGCAAAAGACTTAGGTCTTGACATAAAAGAGGCTGTTGAGCTTATCGCAAGCTACGGTCTTGGTACAAAGCAATCAAGCGGCAACATTGACGACGGTGAGATGGCGATATTCTTAAACAAATACACACTTGAAAAGCAATTTTCAGGTATTGACGCATATTTTAACGGTGAGGCAACCATAAAGAGCGCAAAGAAAAAGGCTGCTCCTAAGAAGGAAGAGCCAAAGGTTGAAGCAGCCGCCCCCGAAAAGAAGGCTGAGCCAGCTAAAGCTGAAAAGAAGCCAGAGGCTAAAGCCGAGGTTAAGGCAGAAAAGCCTCAAAAGAAAACTGAACCTAAGGTTGAAGCTAAAGCTGAACCTAAGGTTGAGTCTAAGGTTGAAGCTAAACCTGAGCCAAAGGTTGAACCAAAGGCTGAAACCAAGGCTGAGCCTAAGGTTGAAAAGCCAGCTGAAAAGAAGCCGGAATTTAAAGCTGAAAAGCCATTTGATAATAAAAACGATAAATTTAATCGCGACAACAAAAAGCCTTTCGAAAAGCCACAAGGCAAGTTCGAAAAGCCAGAACGCACATTTGGCAAGGACGGCTTTGAAAAGCCTGAGCGTTCATTCGGCAAGGACGGATTTACAAAGAGCTACGACAAGGGTGGCTATGATAAGAGCAACTTTAGTAAGGGCGACAAGGGTGGCTTTAACAAGGGATTTGATAAGGGCTTTGACAAGGACGGTGGCGAAAGACGCTACAATGTAACACCTAAGCAAAAGAAGCCTGAATCTAATGTTATTGAAATTAAGACAAAAACAGGCGCAACACGTGTTGTTGACACAAGAACATCAAATGTTGACCTTTCTAAATATGATGAAAAGAATGATTCTTACGAGTCAAGCTACGGACATTACAGCCAAGGCTCATCAAAGCAAAAATTAAAGAAGCAAAACAACAAGGACGTTAATTCCAAAAAGGAAAAGGAACGCTTGGCTATGGAAAAAATCAAGCGTGAGGTTTTCGAGAAGGCAAAGAATACCCAGCTCTCTATTACTGTTCCTGACGAAATTTCCGTTGGTGAGCTTGCAACTAGACTTAAGGTTAACGCAAATGAGGTTGTTAAAAAGCTCTTTATGATGGGCGTTATGGCAACTGTTAACGAGGTTGTTGACTACGACACTGCTTATCTTATCGCTGACGAGCTTGGCGTTAAGGTTTCTAAAGAGGTTGTTGTTACAATTGAGGAGAAGCTCTTTGACGAGGAAGAGGATGCCCCTGAATCACTTATTGAGCGCGCTCCTGTTGTTTGCGTAATGGGTCACGTTGACCACGGTAAAACATCGCTTCTTGACGCAATTAGACACTCAAGCGTTACAACTGGTGAGGCTGGTGGTATTACACAGCACATCGGTGCTTATAGAGTTAACATTAACGGCAAGGATATTACATTCCTTGATACCCCAGGCCACGAGGCATTTACTGCTATGCGTTTACGTGGTGCTATGGCTACTGATATCGCCATTATCGTTGTTGCAGCTGACGATGGAATCATGCCTCAAACAGTTGAGGCAATTAACCACGCTAAGGCTGCTGGCGTTGATATTGTAGTTGCTATTAACAAAATGGATAAGCCAACTGCTAATCCAGATAATATTAGACAAGAGCTTACACAATACGACTTAGTTCCTGAGGAATGGGGCGGTGACGTTATGTGTATTCCTGTTTCTGCCCACACAAGAATGGGTCTTGATAACCTACTTGAAAGCGTTCTTCTTATCGCAGAGGTTAAGGAATTAAAGGCTAACCCAGACCGACTTGCTAAGGGTCTTGTTATCGAGGCTAAGCTTGATAAGGGTCGTGGTCCTGTGGCTACTCTTCTCGTTCAAAACGGTACACTTAAGGCTGGTGATGTTGTTATCGCTGGTAATGCTGTTGGTCACGTAAGAGCTATGACCGACCACAATGGTAAGGTATTAAAGGTAGCTGGTCCTTCTGTTCCTGTTGAAATTACAGGTCTTTCTGAGGTTCCTTTGGCTGGTGATGAATTCAACGCAGTTAAGGACGAAAGAATGGCAAGAGAGCTTGCTGAGCAAAGACGTGCAAAGGCTAAGGAGGCTGAATTCAAGGCTAATGCAAAGGTTAACCTTGACGACCTATTTGCTCAAATTAGCGACGGTGCTAAGGAAATCAACATCATTATCAAGGCAGACGTTGGAGGCTCCTGCGAGGCTGTTAAGGCTTCTCTTGTTAAGCTTTCAAATGCTGAGGTTAAGATTAATGTTATTCATACAGCTGTTGGTGGTATCACAGAAAACGACGTTATGCTAGCTGCTGCATCTAATGCTATTATCGTTGGCTTTAACGTTCGTCCTGACAAGAAGGCTATCGACTCAGCTGAGCGCCAAAAGGTTGATATTAGAACTCACAGAATTATTTACGAAATCATCGAGGAAATTGAAGCTGCTATGAAGGGTATGCTTGCGCCTACCTACAAGGAAGTTATCAATGGTCACGCCGAGGTTCGTCAAACCATTAGAGTTCCTAACGTTGGTACAATTGCCGGCTCTTACGTTCAAGATGGTAAGATTACTCGTAACTCACAAATCAGAATCATTCGTGATGGCGTTGTTATTTTTGAAGATAAGATTTCCTCACTCAAGCGCTTCAAGGACGATGCAAAAGAGGTTGCTGCTGGTTACGAATGTGGTATTGGCCTTGAAAAGTTCAACGACATAAAAGAGGGCGATATACTTGAGGCTTTTGTGATGGAAGAGGTTGAAAGATAAGCTGTCAGATGAGGGTAAAACCGAAATCACAAATAGTGGTATAATTATCTATACCAATTTTGTAGGTGCGTGTATCCTCAGCTATCCGCTCCCACATAAACTAAAAATCAATGTAGAAAACCGCACGCTTGTGCGGTTTTCTTTTATGTGATTTCTACACGCGACTATCGCTCCGACGTACACAAGTACGCCTCTCGCTCTATTCACGCATTTTTCCTCCTCCCTGAAGCTTATCAATCTTGCTTGTCTATCCAATGATGAGGGTAAAAACGAAATCACAAATAGCCACTAGGTTATTGATACCATATAAGTAAAACAAATCTACCTATTTGGTGTTTCCCTATCTAATAGCTTATAGTAGAAAACACGCACATTTTTGCGTGTTTTCTTTTATGTGATTTCTATGAACGCTTGCTACTCTGCAGTACAAAGTACAGCGACGACTACGCAATCGTCCATTTTTCCTCCGTCCTCGTCCCTCAAGGTGAGGCTCGGTGCGAAGCGAGATGAATAAAAAAACGGACACCGAGTGTCCGTTTTTGTTTTATAAAGCTTTAATAATCGCGTTATATAAGTCGTCATACTCCTCGTATGCTTCTAGCTGTGGGTTATCCTTCTTTATTTGCTCGGTGCTCTTAAAGAGGAAGCCCTTTTTACTTGCCAAAATCATACCGAGGTCGTTGTAGCTATCGCCTGCGGCAATTGTTTCAAAGCCGACGGATTGGAGTGCCTTTACTGTTGATAATTTTGACTTCTCCACTCTCATTTTAAAGCCTGTAATTTCGCCACCCTCAGAAACCTCAAGGGTATTACAGAAGATTGTTGGCCAACCGAGCTTTTCCATAAGTGGCTTTGCAAATTGAGTAAAGGTATCACTAATTATAATTACTTGAGTTTTAGCGCGTAGCTTGTCAAGAAACTCCTTAGCTCCAGGCATTGGATTTATTTTAGCAATAGTTTCTTGGATTTCCTTAAGGCCAAGACCATGCTCCTTTAAAATTGCAATGCGGTAAGCCATCAATTTATCGTAGTTTGGCTCGTCACGTGTCGTTCTTTTAAGCTCAGGAATGCCACTTGCCTCTGCAAATGCAATCCAAATTTCAGGCACTAAAACGCCCTCTAAATCAAGACAAACTATATTCATTTCGCTCATTTTTTTGTTCTCCTAAAATAAAATATAAATCATTATATCACACCTTTTTTTCTCTGTCAACTTTATTAATTTAAATGACTAAAATTTTTATGTAAAATTAATATAAATTTTTCCTATTTTGATTTTAGTATTGCATTTTTATTTTTAGTTTGTTATAATGTTTGTAATGTGTTTTTTGCGCATTTAATATTACATATTAAAAGGAGGGAAATTTATGAGATTGTTTTTAGGCTCAATCAAAGAGTCGCTTCAATCGGTATTGCCGATTTGTGCAATAGTTTTGGCTTTGACCATTTCTCTCTCTCCGATTTTGCCAGGCGTTATGGTAATGTTCCTTTTTGGTTCACTATTTATAATTGGCGGTATGAGCATATTTACCATAGGCTCAAACATTTGTATGCAACCAATCGGCGATGGTATCGGTGTTATTATAGGTAAATCAAAAAAGAAGCTTTTGCCTATTCTTGTTTGCTTTGTCGTTGGTTTTCTTATCACAATTGCAGAGCCTGACTTAACAGTTTTGGCAGAAAAAATCGACATGGGCGTTACTATCGGTAATTTTAACGCTGGTAAATGGATTTTAATTCTTTGCGTTGCTCTTGGCGTTGGTATTTTCCTAGCTGTTGCACTAATCAGAACAAGAAGACGCATTCCACTTTCTTACATATTAGTTCCACTTTATGGTGTTGCACTTGTGCTTGCAACCTTGCCATACATAACTGGCAACAAGCTTGGCACAACTGAATTTATTCCAACAGCATTTGACTCAGGTGGAGTTACAACCGGTCCTATTACAGTTCCTTTCATTATGGCACTTGGTGCTGGTATTGCATCAATGCGTAAGGACAAAAACTCAGGTCAGGACTCATTCGGTCTAGTTTCGCTCTGCTCTATTGGTCCTATTCTTTCGGTTCTCGCACTAGGACTTATAAGAAAGCCAACTGTAATAAATGAGGATTTTAATCCTGAGCTTTATAGAAACTTTACAACAAAGGATGCATTCCTTGAATTCTTTAATCCTTCTGTTGCACCACACGGCATAGTTACATATATGAAGGAGGTGGCACTTGCCTTCCTTCCAATCGTTGCTATGTTTCTCATATTCCAGCTTATTTTCAAGCGCTTTAACAAGCTTCAAATCACAAAAATTTGTGTTGGCTTCCTTTATACATATGTAGGACTTGTTTTATTCCTTACTGGTGCTAACATCGGATTTATGCCAACAGGTCAATTAATTGGCTCTGTTCTTGGTGCTTCTGGTTGGCTCAAGTGGCTACTCATTCCTATCGGTATGCTTCTTGGCTACTTCGTTGTTGCTGCCGAGCCTGCTGTTCACACCTTGAAAAAGCAAGTTTCCGAGGTTACAAACGGCGCTATTTCCGAAAAATCAATCGGTTTAGCTCTTTCTATTGGTGTTGCCGTTTCTGTTGGTATTTCAATGGTTCGTATTTTGACAGGACTTTCTATTTTACCTGTTTTAATAATCGGCTACATTATTCCACTGGTAATTACATTCTTTGTTCCACGTATTTATACTGCTATCGCGTTCGACTCGGGTGGTGTTGCATCTGGTCCTATGGCGACAACCTTTATTCTACCATTCGCAATCGGTGCATGCACTGCAATGGGCGGAAACGTTTTGGAAAGCGCATTCGGTATTGTTGCTATGATTGCTATGACTCCACTTATCACAATTCAAGTGCTAGGTCTTATCGGCAAGCTCAAGCAAGACAAGATGCTTAGAAGAATTCATAGCGAAATTGAACAAATTGACGATGGTATCTGCTACTATGATGAGGAGGTTGCTGTAAATGTCCAATAATAGCTCACGTATAGTAATGCTCCTTTCCATCATCAAGCGTGGTAAGGGTGCACAATACATTAAAAAATTGCAAGATAATGACGTAGTTTTACATTATCAATGTGTTGGCGAGGGTACTGCCCCATCAGAAATTATGGATATCCTCGGTCTTGGTAGCTCTGAAAAGGACATTATGATCAGCTTTTCAACCCAAGCAACCGCACAAAGATTAGCTACAAGCCTTAACAAAAACCTAGGCACAACCTTAGGATACCAAGGACTTTTCATGGTTATCCCTACCTCGGCATTCAGTAGGATTTCCGCCGAGATTATAAAGAAAAACAGTAACGACTATACCAAAGGAGAGGGCGAAAAAATGCATAGCGAATACAAATACAGTTTAATTCTTATTTCTGTAAACCGTGGTTACACAGACGCAGTTATGCAAACTGCTAAATTAGCAGGTGCTACCGGCGGTACAATAATCAAGGCAAGACTTGCTGAACCTCAAGTTGTTG
>JAZNFR010000090.1:0-2658 GCA_045576055.1 Eubacteriales bacterium | reverse complement strand
ATTGTTTCTTCGTCTGAAATAGTACCCTTGTCAAGCCTATCCCAATAAAGACGGTCGAAAACGACCTCCTCAAGTAAAGCTTTATCGTCGGCATCGTCAACATAGATACTAACCATATAACTAGGCTCAAAATGAACAAGCACCTGCCCAAAATCAAAAATTACAGTCTTAATACTCATTATTGTGCCTTCTTTTCTATTAAATACATAAACATTTCTGCTGCGTGCCAAGAATGAGGCGCGGAGCATTTATTTTTTGCATATTCCTCTGATAAAGGAGAAATTAAATCGTAGTTTGCCTCAGATGCACAAATCTCCCAGCTCATAGGATATTTAATTTTTAGTAGTTCCTTAGGAATTTCATCGCCGTTAAAATGGTAAACTGCCCAAGTAAGATAAGGATACCATTCGTTGTATTCATTTTCGAATGGAGTTTCTGTTTCTATGCCATTTTTGTCCATCCAAAACATTCGCGCATAAGAATCAAATTCTCTCGGAATATTTATAAAATCAGCTCTGATGCCGAGACGGTCAAATGCCAATTTTAGCCACAGGGTCGAGTAAATTTCGTGATTACCATAGTCAGTTAAACCCCTTAAAAGCCCACCATCAGCTATTCTTTCAGCCTCATTGTATATCTCTGCAATCAAAGGATAGTTTTTGTCTACAAAATAAGAAAGAACGAAGGCAAGCTGTCCTAAATTATCAGGTTCACAATTGCCCTTGTTGTTTTTGTCATATAAGCTTTTTACACTAAGTGCCCAAGGCTTTATCAAATGTAGGTTCTTTGTTTTCTCAAGCACAAGTGCCATCATAGCACCATCTCGATACCAAGGGGTTTTATAGGTGTAGATGTTTGGAACTGGCAAAGTTCCATTGAAGCTAACCAAAATTTCCCCATGTAAAATTCTTAACTGCTCTGGATACTCACATTCCTCAAAGTCTGGAAGGTTTATATAATCGCTTTCACAAAGAGTGCAAATGAGCTTCTTTTCACCATCTGTTATATCGTAAATGTAAGTACCATAGGAATTTTCTGAAATTAAAAAGGTTTTTCCGTCATTTGTCCAAATAACAACCATGTATCTATCGTATAAAAACTTTTCGCGCTTAACATCCCACGTAAAGATAGCCTCATTTGTTTGGAAATTAGTTAATGTTCCGCCTTCTTTATAGATAAATTTCTCACGATTGCCCATTCCAAAAATATAAAATTGTTTTTCTGGCTTTATCATAACTTTTCCTTATTTTTCAATATAAATTATAGTGTTTCTTTCAACAAATAGTCTAATCTTACCGTTTTCAATCTTGGCTTTGGTATATTCAGCCATGGTTTGGTTTTTGTCAGTAATTAAAACTTTTGCACCATCGACCTCGCTTGTGCCGAAATCAATATCAATATATTTTTCCCATTTGTTGTCGTCCTCTGCGTAATAGGTGATTACAGCAGCAAATTTTTCTCCATCCTTGGCGCCAACCACGTAAACGTCCTTGTCATCGCTTGATGAAGAAACTTGATTTTTCAAGTCGTAAAGATTAGCAAATGTATAAAATGCATAGTATCCCTTCAAAGGACGATATACATACATATCGAACAAGCCATTAAATCCCGTTGGTCTTGCATCGTAGTACATTAGCATATCAATTGCTGGATTGCTTTGGCAAAGAAGCATACAAGCGGAAGCAAAAGCAGCGCCCTTCATACCAATGATTTGCTCAATCGAGTAAACAAATTCATCAACCCAACCACGAACATAGTTCCATTCGTTCAAAATTGCCTCAGCCTTGCCATAGCCGTACTTTTCCATTATACCACGAACTCTTGTGCATTTTTCTGACATATCATAAGGCTCAGTCCAATACCAATGGTAAGAAACAAAGTCCATAGGAACGTTGTTTTTGTGCATATAGGCAAGGAAACGTTCAAGCCACTTTTCATCTCCGCAAGAGGCAGGACCACCAATCTTGAGATGAGGGAAGCGAGACTTCAAATGAATAGCAGCAACCTTGTAAAATTCAAAGAATTCAAGCTCAGTACCACTCCAGCATCTTTTGTTAGTTGCGCCATCTGGGTCGAGGTCTGGCTCATTCCAAATTTCCCAATAATCCAGTTTGTAATTAAAGCCATCAGCCCAGCCCTCGGTGTAGTGCATAATAATATGCTCACAAATTTGTGCCCACTTTTTAAAGTCCTTAGGCATAATTGTGTTATATTTTTTCACCTCGTGCTCAATTCTTGTGCCAAGACGATAATATGTTTCGGTACCAACCGCAAATGTTTCTTTTATGTATTTATCAGTACAAGCAAAATCATAGCTTGCTGGGTCATTAACATCAGCGTCAAAATCGGTAAATATAAAGTTTACATCAACTGTGTGGTTTCCACCATATTGAGCAGCAAAGGATGCGTCATGGTTTCTTGCATATGGAATTCTTAATGCTTTATAGTCATGCTCGTTTCCTCTTTTTTGGTCTTTTCCGGCAGTGCATGGACCATTGTTCACTGCGTGCATTACCTTCATTTTTCCAACAATATTATTTAAATCAAATTTTACAGTGCTCATAAGAAAACTCCTTAAATTTATTACTAAAAACATTATAAAATATAAAAAAAGCAATGTCAACTATATATTAACTATATATTGATATAAATTTCTTT
>JAZNFR010000089.1:0-2943 GCA_045576055.1 Eubacteriales bacterium | reverse complement strand
CTTTGTAATAGCTGCTGGCTTTTCGTTTCTTTTCTCTGTAGCGTCACAGCCTTCTCTTGCACATTCATATAGGTCATAGCCTGGTGTTAAACAGGTTACCTCAACTGTGCTTGTCTTTTGGAAATCGTGTCCTAAATATTCAACTGTTTCGTTCTTTGTTTCGTTACACTTGGAGCATTGATATACTACGCTACCACCAGTTATACATGTAGCATTAGAGCTTATAATCTCCCAGTCGTGTGCGCATGAATAACCAGGTTGGTCTTCAAAAAGCACTGCAACAGCTAGTTTTAACTCCTTTTCAGATAATGAGCCAAGCTTAGCGAAGACGATAACGCCATCCTCGTCAAGAATTACAGTCATTGGGTAAATGCCATATTTGCTTCCGCCAAGTAATGTATAGTATATATCTTGATCTTCACCCACGTAGTCTTTAGCAAAAATTATTTCTGAATTTGCGTAATTCTCATCAACAAACGTAAATGCATCCTTAAAGCTTGGCGAATTAGCGTGCACCGCAATAACAACAACGGAGTCGCCATATTCTGATGCTAGTCTATCATAATAAGGCATTTCTGAAACACAAGTGGTGCAGGTTGTATACCAAAAATTGATGACTGTAATTTTACCTGTTTTTGACGGGTCTATTTTATTTGAGGTAAAGCCCGATTCGTCGAAAATAGGTAGCTCTAGATTAGGACAAGCGTCTCCAACGCCAAAGCTTTCAGATGGAGTTGTAGATGAGTCTGTATCAGTATTAGCTTCGGTTTCTGTATCAGTTCCATTGTTGTCTGATTCAGTTTCGTCGTTGTCTGATTCGGTTTCGGTGTCGCCATCCTCACCATCATCGGTATCTTCTACGGGAGCTGTTATAACGGTTTGATATGTACAGCCCTTACGTTGGCACTCCTTTGTTGTGTAAGATATGCCATCTTTTTCCTCGGTTGAAACGATTTCGAGTGAATGTCCAAGAGCCTCTGTTTCCTTTTCTTCCTCGTAGTCACAGTTTTCGCAAATGTGAAGCTCGAGTCCACCTTCTTCGCAGGTAGCCTTCTCTATTGTTTCTTCAAACACCAACGCGTGTGTTCCCTTAGGAATGCTTTCTGTATACTCATCGCCACAAACCTCGCATTCATAATATGCTTTTCCTGTTTTTGTGCAAGCAGGGGTTTGTTTTACAAGCTCATACTTGTGGTCAGTTATTTCTATGGGCTCTTGCTCCTTCACTATCTCTCCACAATCGCCACAAATAAGTCCTTCGGTCAACCCTTCATCTTCGCAGGTAGCCTCTTTGCCCTTTATCGTCTGCACGTTTTCATGCTTACAGCTAGACGGCATCATCAAGCCACCACACGCAGAAAGCGTCAATGCAATAAAAGCAACGGAAAAAATCGCAATGATTATTTTTTTCATATTGCCCTCCTTAATTTGTTTTATTTACCTATATTATAGCACTATAAAAATAAAAATCAATAGGAAAGCAAATTAATTAAAAACCACGGATTTTCCGTGGTTTTCTTTTTATAAATCAATAACTGCCGTATGCACCCTGTGGTCAGAGGCGATTTTTTCGGGAATTTCGGCAAATTTTACGTCTATATCCTTTGAAACAAAAATATAATCTATCTTAATTTCCGGCTTGTCGCTTGGGAAAGTTGGGGAGCTTTGGCAAAAGCCAACAGATGCATCCTTCATTCTCTCTTTTATAGGGTTTAATACTTGATTATCGGGTGTTACGTTAAAATCTCCCATTAAAACGCATTTTTCGTCTGCTATATTTTCTAAAATTGTTTTCACTGCGTTTTCTTGCTCGTCGGGGTTTAGTCCAAAGTGGCAAACAAGCACGGTGATTCCGCCCTCAAGCTTTGCCTTTAAAATACATCTTGTTTCGTAGTATCCGTTATATTTTCTTGGATTTGGGTCGGGAATAATAATTGTTTCTGCCGATAAAATTGGAATTTTTGAGATAAATCCGTTACCGTACGAGCCCTCACCATCAAGGCATATAGCCTTTGCAAAATAATAATTTGTAAGTCCCGAAAGCTCAGAAAGAATCTTTGTTTGGTTTGGTAAGTCATCTCCCTCTATGCGATTAGAGTACATTTCGTTAAGGCCGCAAATATCAGCGCCTTCACCTGAAATTAAGTCTGCCATAATTTGATAATCAATTTTCTTTTCCAAAAAATTTAGGCAGTGCTGGGTATTAAAGGTCATTATTTTCATGGGCTTCTCCTTATTGCTTTATACATTTATAATACCAGCTTTGCATCATAATTTCAATATATATTACAAGATGATCTTACATTTCTTGACAATATTTCCACTGTATGATAAAATAAATTTAATACCTTTGGGAGGGGAAAATGAATACTATTAAATTTAACAAAAGAAACACACAAGTTATTGCGCACAGAGGACTTTCAGGCATTGAGGTGGAAAACACAAACTCAGCATTTGTTGCCGCCGGTAATCGCTCATATTATGGAATAGAAACGGATATTTATGCAACATCAGATGGCAATTTTATCATAGGTCATGACGACAACTATAAAAGAATATCGGGTGAGGAGCTTTATCTTGAAAAAGAAACTCTTGAAAAGCTTCAAAGCGTTGTCTTTTTTGACAAGGACGGAACAAAGGACAGAGTTGACTTGCGTCCCTCTCGTTTAGAAAACTATATAAAGATTTGCAAAAAATACGAAAAACATGCTGTGCTTGAACTAAAATCTAACTTTACAAGTGAGCAAATTGCCCGTATTATTGAAATAATAAAGGAATATGACTATCTTGATAACACCACCTTTATCTCCTTTATTTATGAAAATTTGCAAAAGATAAAACAAATTTTGCCTGAGCAAAGCGCACAATATCTCTTTTGGAAGGTAACCGACGAGGAAATTACCCGCCTTTCACGTGATAAGATTGATGTTGACGTTTGGTGCA
>JAZNFR010000088.1:0-3483 GCA_045576055.1 Eubacteriales bacterium | reverse complement strand
GACTAAAGAAACAAGTTGTTCTAGGCGCAACCGAGAGCCTCAGACGAAGGCTATCTTGGCGATAGTCGAGGTTGAGGGCCGAGGGGCAACAACGAAGAACGCAGTTTATTTAGGCTAAAGTGTAAATTGTGCCTTCACGAGTGTCCTTAATAGTAACACCCATATCGCTAAGCTCCCCACGGATTGCGTCAGCCTTTGCAAAGTCCTTTGCTTTTTTAGCCTCTGCTCTTTTAGCGATTAGTTCTTCTATTTTTGCTTTGAGGTCTGGGTCAATATTGTCGTTTGCACTTGTTTCAGTATTTTGGCTTGTAGCTTGTGCGTTTAGCTTCTCGGCTCTATCAATAAGTCCAACTGAAAGAACGTAGTCGATGCTCTTTAGTGCCTCAAGCTTTGATACATCGTTTGTATTTGCCTTTAGTATATCGTAGATACAAGTAATACCGAGGGCTGTATTCATATCGTTGCCAACCTTTTCGATAAAGGTTTTCTTTGCACCCTCAACAAACGCACCATCAACCTCGCCGTCCTTTTTAAGAGCTGCAATTCTTCTGATTAGCTTATTATAGGTTGCAGTTGCTTGATCGAGTGCCTCGTATGAGAACACAAGTGGCTTACGATAGTGAGATTGCAAGCAGAAAAATCTATATGTGAGTGGGTCGTAGCCCTTTGATTCGATGAGTGAAACTGTCAAGAAATCACCCTTTGACTTTGACATTTTTCCTGTTTCGTCATTCAAGTGATGAACGTGAAACCAGTAGTTACACCACTTATCGCCTGTATATGCTTCACTTTGCGCAATTTCATTTGTATGGTGTGGGAAGATGTTGTCAACGCCACCACAGTGAATATCAAGCTTTGCGCCTAAGTGCTTCATACAAATAGCTGAGCACTCAATATGCCAGCCTGGGTAACCGATGCCCCAAGGGCTTTCCCACTTTAATTCTTGGTCGTCGAACTTTGATTTTGTGAACCAAAGAACGAAGTCGCTCTTGTTTTTCTTTGCTGTATCTTCTGTAACGTCATCACGTACGCCAACCATAAGCTCATCGGTTGAATGCCCACTTAATTCGTTATAATTTGGAACCTTTGAGGTGTCGAAATAAACGTTGCCCTCAGAAAGATATGCATATCCCTTTTCAATAAGGGATTCTATCATTTGAATGAATTCGGAGATGCAGTTTGTCGCAGGCTCAACAATATCTGGATATTTGATATTTAATTTTTCACAGTCGTTAAAGAATGCCTTTCTATAAAAATCAGCAATTTCAAGAACGGTTTTGTGCTCTCTTTTTGCACCCTTGAGCATTTTGTCCTCACCTGTGTCGCCATCGCTTGAAAGGTGTCCAACGTCGGTAATATTCATAACTCTAGTTACATCATACCCCTCATAACGAAGGAATTTTTCTAAAACGTCCTCCATAATATATGAGCGTAGGTTGCCTATATGTGCAAAATGATAAACGGTAGGTCCGCAGGTGTACATTTTAACCTTTCCGTCCTCATTTGTTATAAAATCATCTACTTTTTTTGTTAAAGTGTTATATATTTTCATATCTGCCTCCGAGATGTTTTTACAATATCAAAAATTGAATAAGCTATAAGTGGAAGACTAATAGCCATAACTATATAAATTCCGATTCCCTTAGGAATAAACGACAAATAATTTGTTGCGTTGAAAAATGTGTGTACAATAATGCATGGCGTTAAGGAGCCAGTGTAATGGTAAAGCCAGCCGAGTAATACACCAAGCGAAAATGCGTAAATAAATCCGATTGGAAATGAGTGAATAAGACCAAATATGATAGCAATTCCTATTATTGCAGACCACTTTGGAATTTTTCCATTTAGCTCATTTAAAATAAGTCCACGGAAAACAAGCTCCTCACAAATTGGTGCAACAATTACAGTATAAATTACTGCAACCCACATATATCCATTCAAAATAGATTCGGAATGTGCGTTTTGTGTTTCTAGCCATTTTGGCGCTATCTTTCCTATTACTAAAACAATAGCTTGGAAAATGCCTAGCATCCCGATGCCTAGAAGCATAGAATTTAGCCCAAGTCTTGGCTTTATTTTATTTATTTTTGCCACCTTAAGGATGTTTGGCTTCCTTATTGCAAAAAAGACTGTAAAAATCGCCACCGTCGTAATATAGCCAAGCATAACCATAAGCGTTGCGTTATCGTTTTTTAGCTTCTCTATATCCTCGGGTAAGCCTGTGCAGGCTAAATCCATCCAAGCGCGAAAGATAATATTAAAGGTTGAAGGAACCAAAAGAAAAATCAAAAAGTAAAGAAAGCATCGTATTGATGCAAAAATCTTGTCCTTAAGCATTACTTCCCTTTCCATTTTTTCTCCTTCTAATAAAGCTTGGCTTTTACTTAATAAATTAAGGTTATTTTAGCACAAAAATACCCCTTTGTAAATATATAATAATAAGTTTTTTAAAAAAGTATTGCAATTTGAAAATATTGGTGATATAATATTTACATCATACACGGCGAGAGAGGGCACACAGTCCTCTCTCATTTCTTTGAATATAGAGGATAATATTTTATCTTTCTATTTCAATCTAGGTTTTCTTTAAGGAGGATTACAAATTGGCAAACATTGTTACAAGAGTTACTCCACTTTGTGAACGTGTGGCTTCGGAGCTTGGATATTTTATCTGGGATGTCGACTACGTTAAAGAGGGTACGGAATGGTTCTTACGCATTGAGATTGACAAGGAAGACGGCATTGACATTGAGGATTGCGAAAAGTATTCTCGTGCTATCGACCCGCTTCTCGACGAGGAGCCTTATCTTGAGGGTGCATACCGCTTAGAGGTTTCTTCCCCTGGAATTGAAAGAATTATCAAAAATGACTTTCATCTTGATTTCTGCAAGGGCGAGGTTGTTGAGGTAAAGCTGTTCGCTGCTATTGAGGGCTGTAAGCTTGTGCGTGGTACTCTTTTTGCATACGATAGCGAAAACGTTACATTGAAGGATGAGATTGAAGTAATCATCCCAAGAAAAAACATTGCAAAAATGAATGTGTATTTTGAATTTTAATTATTAAATTTGATTATTATTAAAAAAGGAGATATATAATGAACAAGGAGTTTTTTGAAGCACTTGACGTGCTTGAAAGAGAACGTCATATTCCAAAGGATTATATGATTGAAAAGGTTGAGGCTGCTTTGGCTACCGCTTGTAAGAAGGAGCTTGGCACTGCCAACATCACCGTTGTTATCGACCCTGAAAAGCAAGATATGAAGGTGTATAGAAAGTACACTATCGTTGCTGAGGTTGAGGACCCAACAATAGAAATTACTAAGGAGCAAATTGAGGAGCTTGAGGCAAGACAAAAGGCTGCTGGCATCAAGCACAAGGTTCGCTCTCGCCGTCGTTCAATCGGCAGTGATTATGAATATGAGCTTCACACCAAAGAGTTCAGACGCTTAAGCGCACAAAACGCAAAGCAGGTTATTATTCAAGG
>JAZNFR010000087.1:0-5254 GCA_045576055.1 Eubacteriales bacterium | reverse complement strand
TCTCTTCTATCAGAGCTATTCCACGGATCAAACTGATTTAAAACATTTCTTATCCAGCTATATGCCAAGCTTTTTTCTTCTGTGCATTCAACTAAAACAGTGTAGCTATATAAATTTGGTGCATATGCGATAAATTCGTTTCCATTTTGATCCTTACAAATATATCCCATATCAAATTTTGTCGGGTCATTTTTATCTTCTATTTTTTCCATTTCATCATCCAAATGATGGTAATCGAGGTCAAAGGAAACCTTTTCGTTTCTTGGCTCAATTGGTGACAAGCCAGCCTTTAGATCGCGTGGGTCAAAAATGAATATAGAGGCAATAGGATGCTTTTCGGCAGGGAAACCCCAAGCGTCAAATTGCTCCTTTACTCTTTTTTGGTCGGTAACGAGGTAAATATATCTTCCCGTACACTCCTCTAAAGTCTTATATTCACCGCCTCTATTGATGATAACATATTCATCCTTTATATCATACTCAGCCCTTATCCTGTCAATAGTGCTTGCAGTTAAAGCCTCTTTAGTAACGCTTGCGTATTTAAAGGAATATGAAACCACCTCTCCATATAGCTCCGTTCTGCCCGGATAGATTTCAAGAGTGTACATATCTCCTGTGTACTCAACAGTGATAGTATCGCCTGCAACTATATCGTCCGGTATTGTAACGTTTTCAAAGCCATATACTAGCTTACTATAATCAACAAGCAAGGTTGCAGTGCTTTCGTGATGGAATCCGTAGTCGTAGTTAAATTGCCAAGTCACTGTTTGCGTATTTTCCGATGGCACTTCTGGCTTTTCAGTATCCTTGCTTGTGTCAGTTGCAGAATCATCATTTGTATCTGTTGCCTTGTCGCTCGAGTCATTTTCGCCGTTCATTTCGGTTGATGACGATTCGTTTTCTGTGCTTGTGTCAGTTATAGAATCATCATTTGTATCTGTTGTCTTGTCATTTGAGTCATTTTCGCTACTCGTTTCGTTTGATGACGATTCGTTTTCTGTGCTTGTGTCAGTTGTAGAATCATCATTTGCATCTATTGTCTTGTCGTTTGAGTCATTTTCGCTATTTGTTTCGGTTGATGAGGATTCGTTTTCTGTGTTTGTTTCTGTTTTGTCTACCAAATCGCTATCAGAATCAGCTACGCTTTCGGACTCTGTGTCTGGCTCTGTTCCTGTGTTGGACGCTGTATCGGTATCTATATTGCCACTACATCCACACAATAGTATTACGCCCAAAAGCAACGCAATTAAATAGAAATAACCTTTTTTCATAACAGTATCCCCCTTATTAAGCTTTCACTTATTAAACTAATTTGATAAAGAAAAGGGTACTACCACTCCAACCTTTTCCTTACAATTTTATTGTATCATCCTTATTTTCTTCGTGTCAAGGCTTGGAATTATATTCCATTTTTCTGTCACCAACTTTTCAGAAAACATACACACCTTGTCACTAAAATCACAAAAAGCACTTGCAAAACGCAAGTGCTTTTTATATTATTTTTGCAAGAACTCACACACTGTGTCGTAAATTCTATCCATTGAATCAATTTCCATAGTCTCACAAGGGGTATGTAAATCGTGTACATTTGCACCAACAGAAATTGCCGAAAGACCCTTTACCCTTGATGTAATGATTCCACATTCAAGTCCTGCATGAATTAAGGTTGGCTCTGTTTTTCTGCCTGTTGCTATTTCGTAGGCTCTTTGCCATTTTGTAACAAGAGGAGAATCAGCCTCGTCCTGCCACGAGGGGTATTTTTCGTGATGATAATAGCTTGCACCTATTTCATTTGCCAACCTTTCAAGCTCACTCGTCGAATAATCAAGTCCTGCCTCGGTATATGAGCGCGAGGAAAAGCCGATTTTAATTTCTTTTTCCTTCGTTCTGATTCTAGCTAAGTTTCTTGAAATTGACGGCAGAATAGGTGCTACCTCGCGATATTTTAAAACAGCATTTGAGAGTGATAATATCTTTAATACTTTTTCAGTATCTTTTAGGGAAACAACGGCTGACGTATCTGTTTTTTTAATAGTAACGGATAAATTTTCATCCTCTTTTGCGATTACAGACGTTAGTGCCATTTCCTTTATTTTATCGAATTCATTCTCTAATTTCTCTGTTTTTTCGGGGACGAGCACTACCTCGCATTCACGAGGAATTGCATTGTCCTTATCTCCTCCTGAAATATACGAAAGATTAAACTTGGTTATTTGGTTTATCATAGAAAGGATTTTACCCATTAATATGTGAGCATTAAGACGTTTTTTGTCAATATCCTCGCCAGAATGTCCACCACAAAGACCGCCTATTGTAATTTTATACGCCTGTTTATTGTTTTGTTCCTTCTCCACTGGCAAGGTCATTTCAGTTCTTACCCCACCACAACAGCCAATGATAACTGTATTTTCTTCAGCTGAATCTAGGTTGATCATTTGATTTGATTCAACCCTTGAATAATCAAATTTACCAGCACCAACAAGACCGATTTCCTCACTTGATGTGAAAAGGCATTCTATTTTCGGATGAGAAAGAGAGTCATCGTCCAAAATTGCAAGCATAATAGCGACACCAAAGCCATCGTCTGCCCCCAAGGTTGTACCATTTGCCCTTAAAATATTACCCTCTTGTATAAGAGAAATTGGGTCTTTTGCAAAATCGTGCTTTGTTGCTACATTCTTCTCAGCTACCATATCAGTATGTGCTTGAAGCATAACCGGTATTTCATTTTCCCTACCCTGTGTCGCATTTTTAACTACAAAAACGTTATTATCATCATCTATATAGTATTCTAAACCACGTTCCTTTGCAAAATTTACTATGTAATTTGAAACTGCCTTTTCATTGCCTGATGCGCGTGGGATTTTTGAAATTTCTTCAAAATAATAAAATGGCTTTTCGTTTTTTACGCCCTTAATAGTTTTTAGCATTGTTTTCTCCTTGATTTATGCTTTGCCGTTTTATGGCATATCTTTCTATGATTTATTTTATCACCACAAGTCAAAAATGTAAATAGGTTGTTAAAAGTATTTATTTTTCTTGACATAGGATTAATATTATTATATAATATTATTCGTATAACATATGCCATTTTTTGGCTATTGCTTTTGAAAGGAGGTACCTATGAAAAAGATTGATCCTGTCATTTGGAAGGAAACCGGCTTTATTGCCCTTGTATCATTTATTTTGAGTGTTTTAATGCAATCCATTTTCCTTATTATCAGCCATTGGGTTGTTGGCGCGTGGGACTACACCGTTATTCTTGGAAACTTACTTGGCTATCTTTTCACCGTTGGCAACTTTTTCCTTATGTGCTTAACAGTTCAAAAGGCGCTTACAAAGGATGAAAAGGATGCGGCTAACTTTGTTAGACTTTCACAAATGGGACGTATGCTTTTGCTTTTCCTTGTTGCCTTGGCAGCATATTTCATTCCTGTTTTCAACATTATTGCAGTTGTAATTCCTTTCTTATTCCCGAGAATCGCAATCATGTTTAGGCCTCTTGCTTCAATGATAAAGCAAAGGAGGAATAAAAATGAATGAAGAAATAAAAAAGCCCTCCTTTAAATTTAAATTAGTTGATGCGTTTTACATCATTATGATGATTTTGCCGCTTTTACTTGGCATTACGCTTGATATGTTAACAACTCCACCATCTAGCGGTGTTAATATTGCAGGTGCTCGTATTTACCACGAAATTAGCCTAGGTGGCTCAAGATTCTTTAACATTATAATCTCCGAGGCACAGGTTAATTCTATACTGGTTTTAATTACTATTTTCTTTGTATTCCTTTATTTAACACACGGACTCAAGGAAAGAATAGTGCTTAAAAGGCAGCATCTTGCCGAGATAATTATTCAAAAGGTTGATGGCTTAGTTGGCGACAACATGGGTAGTGATTTTTCAGGATTCGGCCCATTTATAATTGCTATAATGGCACTATCTGCTTTTTCGAGTTTGACCTCCCTTTTAGGTCTTTACCCACCAACTTCCGATATGAACGTAGTTGCTGGTTGGGCAATTTTAGTATTTTTAATTATCACGTACTACAAATTAAAGTGTGGCCCTTTATACTATCTAAACGGCTTTACAAAGCCTGTGTTTATTTTGGCACCTATTAACTTTGTTAGTGAATTTGCTACCCCTGTTTCAATGGCGTTCCGTCATTATGGTAACGTTATGTCGGGTGGTGTTATTTCAGTCTTACTTTCAACATTCTTAGCTTGGCTCTCCGCCCTTGTGCTTGGTTGGGCTGGAGATTATGTTTCGGCTATTCCGATTTTCCAAGTAGGACTACCCGCTATATTCTCTGTCTACTTTGACATATTTAGTGGTTGCTTGCAGGCGTTTATCTTCGCTATGCTTACTATGCTTAATATTTCAGGCGCGTTTGATGCCGAGGAATATGAAAAAAGAAAAAAGAAAAAAATAGAGAAAAAGAAACTCAAAAACATAAACGGAGGAATTTAATTATGGAACTCGCTATTGGTATTATTTTAGGATGCTGCGCACTTGGTGCAGGTATTGCAATGATCGCAGGTATCGGCCCTGGTATTGGTGAAGGTAATGCAGTTGCTAAGGCTTGTGAGGCTATTGGTCGTCAACCTGAAAGCAAGGGTGCTGTAACAACAACTATGATTATGGGTTGTGCTATTGCTGAAACCACAGGTCTTTATGCTCTTGTTATTGCTATTTTGCTTATCTTCGTTGCTCCTCAACAATTTGTAAACGTATTAACTAAAGCAATGGGCAAATAATTTATAGGAATTATTAGATGATGTTTGCTGCAGTTGAGGTTCAATCGTTAGGTGTCATCTCTTTAAACTTTTGGTCTATACTCTTTTCACTTTTAAATCTCGTTATACTATTCTTGCTCGCTAAAAAGTTTCTATATAAGCCTGTAAAAAAGATGCTTGCTGACCGTCAGGCGACTATTGATGCAAGCTATAAAAAGGCCGAAGAGGCTGAGGCTGAGGCTAACAGAAACAAGGAAGAATACGAAAAGAGACTCGAAAGTGCCAAGGACGAAGCGGATGACATTATTAAAAATGCCGTATCAACCGCTAAAGCGCGAGAAAAGGACATTATTGCTAGCGCTAAAGAGGAATCCGAGCATATTGTTAAGCAGGCGAAAGAAAACGCCGAGCTTGAAATTAAAAAGTCTCAAGAGGTTATCAAGGGTGAGATTGTTGATGTTTCAACCAAGCTAACCGAAAAGCTTCTTGAAAGAGAAATCAATATGGAAAACAACAA
>JAZNFR010000086.1:0-12493 GCA_045576055.1 Eubacteriales bacterium | reverse complement strand
GGTGCGACTTTGCGCGTATTTTCTTTGAGGGGATTGACCACGGTGCTATCTGTGTTGATATGCCAAACAGACGCGTTTGTTTCCCTATTGAGAATGGAATTTGTAATGTAAGAATTGACGAACCCGTTCTATGGTCGCCAGAAAACCCATACCTTTACCATTTCACAGCCGAGTGTGAGGGAGATAGAATCAGCTCTTATTTTGCTTTGCGCACACTTGAGGTACGTGATTTTGACGGCATAAAAAGGCTTTGCCTAAATGGTAAGCCATACTTCTTTAATGCTCTGCTCGACCAAGGATATTTTAGCGATGGAATTTATACCCCAGCCTCGCCCAAGGAATACGAAAACGATATTTTAAGAATGAAAAATCTTGGCTTTAACACCTTAAGAAAGCACATAAAGGTCGAGCCTGATGAGTTTTACTATCAATGCGACAGACTTGGTATGGTTGTTTTTCAGGATTTTGTAAACAACGGCAAATATTCCTTCTTGCGCGATACTGCTTTGCCAACGGTAATCTCAAAGAAACACCCGCTTTGGTTTAGTAAGCACTCAAGCCAAGAAAAAGAAGCATTTATTGTTGGAATGGAGAAAACAGTAAATCAGCTTTATAACTATCCATCTATTTGCCTTTGGACTATATTTAACGAGGGCTGGGGACAGTTTGATAGCGACAAAATGTATCTAAAATTAAAGGAGCTTGACTCCTCCCGTTTCATTGACTCGACCTCTGGTTGGTTTAAGGGCAAGCTTACTGATATGGAAAGCGAACACGTGTATTTTAAGACGGTTAAATTAAAAAAATCTGTGCGTCCTATTCTCCTTTCTGAATTTGGTGGGTATAGCTATAAGGTTGATGACCATTCAGCAAACGAGAAAAAGACCTACGGCTACAAAAAATTTACAGACGGAAAAGAGTTTGAAGATGCCCTTATTTCACTTTATGAAAACGAGATAATCCCTAACATTGAAAAAGGGCTTTGTGGTGCTGTTTACACCCAGCTTTCAGACGTTGAGGACGAAACAAACGGACTTTTGACCTATGACAGAAAGGTGTGTAAGGTAAGCCCTGAAAGAATGAAAGAACTAGCAGAAAAGCTAGTAATTAAATAAGAAAAAGGTGTACATAAGTACACCTTTTATTTTTTGTATTTCTCTATTTCCTCAAGGCTTGGAACTGACATTTGTGCGCCGCGCTTAGTACAAGCAATAGACGCAGCAAGTGAGCCGAACGCCATAGCATTTTCAATGCTTTCACCCTCTGCTAGCTTTACACAAAGTCCACCTGAGGCTGTGTCCCCTGCCGCAGTTGTATCAACAGCCTTGACCTTAATGCACGGGTAAATTTTTGCTTTTTCCCTGGTTGCAATTTCATACCCTTGTGAGCCGAGCGTTGTAATAACTGTTGTAATCCCCTCGTTAAACAAGGCGTCCTTGCCACCTAAAATTTCAAGCTCGGTTTCGTTGGGAGTTATAATATCTACATATTTTAAATACTTAATTATTTCCTTGCTTGCTGGTGCTGGATTTAAAAGCACTAGCATTCCTTTTTCCTTTGCCATTTTGAGCGCATATCCGACAATTTCAATAGGGTTTTCAAGCTGAGTAAGGAAGATATCGCCATTTTCCGCCTTTCTTAAAAACGCGTCGATATCGTCCCTTGTTATGCATGCGTTTGCACCACTATCTATAATTATACGATTTTCGCCCTCAGTTACCACAATTATAGCAACGCCAGTAGAAACACCCTCTACTCTTTTTATAGAATCAATGTT
This sequence comes from Eubacteriales bacterium, assembly GCA_045576055.1. Taxonomy (GTDB): domain Bacteria; phylum Bacillota; class Clostridia; order Oscillospirales; family CAG-272; genus RGIG2000. The sequence goes on along the minus strand of JAZNFR010000086.1, from coordinate 10,716 downwards.
GACATTAACCCCTGAAAGGCTAGAAAGAAGGGCCTTGCCAAACGAGTCCGTGCCAACTGCACCACACATATAAATCTCACCACCGAGCTTGCCACACGCGTATGCTTGGTTTGCGCCCTTGCCACCTGCGTTTGTCATAAAATCACTGCCCTTTAGGGTTTCTCCACCCTGTGGCATATATGGTGCGTTTATTACAAGGTCGTAGTTCAAGCTACCAACAACAAAAATCCTTTTCACTTCTTTTTCCTTTCAGTAATAAATATTTCCTACAATTAATTATATAGTATAATTAATTTTTCTTCAAGATACTTGACAAATAAAACTAAAAATATTATACTTTATGCGCAAACACCATATGAAAGGAGCGCGAATATGAAAAACGCAAGTGAAAAAAAGGCACAACACGCCTCATTTAAAGAGCTTTTGATGTCTATAAGGCTAAGAAGTGCCACCTTTGCAAAAAGAAATGTAGTTATGCTAATAGCTTTATGCCTTGCAATAGTTACATCCTTTATTGTGCCTCCTGACAAAGAATATATTGGCTACTTTGATTTTAAGACTCTTTCCTGCTTGTTTACGGTTTTAGCTGTGGTTTGCGCATTAAAGAATATTCGCTTTTTTTATATAATAGCAAGAAAGATTGTTTCCGTTTTTAAAAATGCTAAGATTTGTGTGCTTGCGTTGGTTTACATAACGTTTATCGGCTCAATGTTAATTGCAAATGATATGGCGCTAATCACCTTTTTGCCTCTTGGATACTTTGTTTTGTCTTCAACTGGCAAGGAAAAATATATGGCGTTTACATTCATTATGCAAAATATCGCTGCTAACCTCGGTGGTATGCTAACGCCATTTGGCAACCCACAAAACCTATACCTCTACTCTTTTTTTGAAATTCCCACACTTGAATTTATGGGAATTATGCTAGCGCCCTTTGTATTTTCAATTGCTATAATCACCCTTTGCTGTCTTGTCTTTGTAAAAAGCGAGCCACTTAAAATTACTGGCGAAGAGGTAAAGCTACCCAAGGTGCGCACAATAATTTATCTTTTACTCTTCACCCTTTCTATTTTGATAGTTTTTAGAGGTATTCCTTATTTTATCGGATTGATTATAATCCCACTGGTGCTTTTGTTTATGGACAGACGCGCACTTTTAAAGGTTGACTATCCTCTGCTTTTAACCTTTGTATTTTTCTTCATTTTCGCCGGCAATATGGCAAGAATAGACGCTGTACGCGACTTTTTCTCATTCCTGCTTGAAAAAAACACGTTAATCTTTTCCACCCTTTCCTGCCAAGTGATTAGTAATGTTCCATCTGCGATTTTGCTGTCGCAATTTACAAATAATTATAGGGAGCTTCTCTTGGGTGTGAACATCGGTGGTGTTGGCACACTAATTTCATCTCTTGCAAGTCTTATCACCCTGCGTGAGTTTGTCAGCCATAGCCCAAAGGGAACAAAAAAATACATTCTTTTGTTTTCCGCCTTTAACTTTGGCTTTTTAATCCTGCTCCTTGGTTTCTGCCTTGGAATCACAATGATTTTCTAAAATCTAATCTAACTTACATAGATAAAAAGAGGCTTGCTTGAGCCTCTTTTTGTTTTAAAATCAATAAAGAAAAGGGAGAAGCGAGTTCTCCCTTACTTTATTAAATTAAGCTGATTAAGCCTCTTCTTGTGATTTCGGTTTTACCTACCATCAACCAAGAGGGACAAGAGTTGGTAGAGAAAGTGCGACCAAAGAAACGTCGGCGTACTGACGTACGTCAGAGGCTTTGGTCGTGATTAGAAAAGCACATAAAAAAGAAAACACGCATCGGAATGCGTGTTTTCTACCTTTATTTTAAGCTTTTAAGCAAGTAAAACTTGATTTTCACAAATTGAAACAACTTGTGCTTTTCGTTCTATGCCTACTATTGCGCCCTCTTGCAGAATTATCTGCGTGGGTTCTTAATAGCAGCTTGCGCAGCAGCAAGACGTGCAATTGGAACTCTGAATGGTGAGCATGATACGTAGGAAAGACCGATTCTGTGGCAGAATTCAACAGATGTTGGGTCACCACCGTGCTCACCGCAAATACCGATGTGCATGTCAGGACGAACTGTCTTACCCATACCAACTGCCATATCCATAAGCTTACCAACACCGTTTTGGTCGATTCTTGCGAATGGATCGTTTTCGTAAATCTTGCTCTCATAGTATGCTGTTAAGAACTTACCAGCGTCATCACGGCTGAAGCCGAATGTCATTTGTGTAAGGTCGTTAGTACCGAAGCAGAAGAACTCAGCGTCCTTTGCGATTTCGTCAGCTGTCAAGCAAGCACGTGGAATTTCCATCATTGTACCAACTTCATACTTAAGCTCAACACCTGCGTTAGAAATTTCTTCGTTAGCAGCTGCAACAACGAGCTTCTTGCAGAATACAAATTCTTTTGATTCGCCAACAAGTGGAATCATGATTTCTGGTTCTGTGCTGAATTCTGGATGAAGTTTGTTTACATTGATTGCAGCTTTGATAACAGCTTCTGTTTGCATTTTTGCAATTTCAGGATATGTTACAGCTAAGCGGCAACCTCTGTGTCCCATCATTGGGTTGAACTCGTGAAGTGAAGCGATGATATTCTTAATATCCTCAACTGACTTGCCTTGAGCTTCAGCAAGTGCAGCGATATCCTCTTCAGTTGTAGGAACGAACTCGTGAAGTGGTGGATCGAGGAAACGAATTGTAACAGGGTTACCCTCGAGTGCTTCGTAAAGCTTTTCGAAGTCGCTTTGTTGCATTGGAAGAATCTTAGCAAGTGCTGCTTCTCTTTCTTCAACAGTGTCAGAGCAAATCATTTCACGGAATGCACCGATTCTTTCAGGGTCGAAGAACATATGCTCTGTACGGCAAAGACCGATACCCTCAGCACCAAATGCTCTAGCTTGCTTAGCATCCTTAGGTGTATCTGCATTTGTTCTAACCTTTAATTGTCTATATTCATCAGCCCAAGCCATGATTGTACCGAACTCGCCACCGATAGTAGCAGGAACAGTAGGAATAGCCTCGCCATAGATGTTACCTGTTGAGCCGTCAAGTGAGATGTAGTCGCCTTCAACATATGTCTTACCAGCGAGAACGAACTTCTTGTTTTCTTCATCCATCTTGATTTCGCCACAACCAGATACACAGCAAGTACCCATACCACGAGCAACAACGGCTGCGTGTGATGTCATACCGCCACGAACAGACAAGTAACCAAGATCGAATCCGACTTCTTCTACACCTGTGGGATGTGTTTCAAGACGAACAAGGATAACCTTCTCACCCTTCTTGCCTTCTTCAACTGCGTCCTCAGCAGTAAATACTACCTTACCACAAGCAGCTCCAGGAGATGCTGGAAGAGCTGAAGCAACTGGCTTTGCAGCCTTAAGAGCCTTAGCGTCGAATTGTGGGTGGAGGAGTGCGTCAAGTTGCTTTGGATCGATCATAAGGATAGCCTTTTCCTTAGTGATCATACCCTCGTTAACGAGGTCAACGGCGATCTTAAGAGCAGCAGCTGCTGTTCTCTTACCGTTTCTTGTTTGAAGCATATAGAGCTTACCGTGTTCAACAGTAAATTCCATATCTTGCATGTCTCTATAGTGGTCTTCAAGAATACCACATACTTCAACGAATTGCTTATAAGCCTCTGGGAATGTCTTAGCCATTTCAGAGATAGGCATTGGTGTACGTACACCCGCAACAACGTCTTCACCTTGTGCGTTTGTCAAGAATTCACCCATAAGCTTCTTTTCACCTGTAGCTGGGTCACGAGTAAATGCAACACCAGTACCACAGTCATCACCCATGTTACCGAATGCCATAGCTTGTACGTTTACAGCTGTACCCCAAGAATATGGGATTTCGTTTTGCATTCTGTAGTAGTTAGCACGTGGGTTGTCCCATGAACGGAATACTGCCTTAACAGCACCCATAAGTTGTTCCTTTGGATCGGATGGGAAGTCCTTACCAATCTTTGACTTATATTCAGCCTTGAATTGGTTAGCGAGTTCCTTCAAGTCGTCAGCTGTAAGCTCAACGTCAAGTGTAACTCCCTTTTCTTCCTTCATTTTGTCGATAAGCTCTTCAAAGTACTTCTTACCAACCTCCATAACAACGTCGGAGTACATTTGAATAAATCTTCTGTAGCAGTCCCAAGCCCAACGAGCATTGCCGGACTTTTCAGCAACTACATTAACAACCTCTTCGTTAAGACCGAGGTTAAGAATTGTGTCCATCATACCAGGCATTGATGCACGAGCGCCTGAACGAACAGAAACGAGAAGTGGGTTCTCTTTATCACCAAACTTCTTGCCTGTGATGCCTTCCATCTTGTCGATGTATTCCATGATTTGTGCTTGGATTTCATCGTTGATTTGTCTGCCATCCTCGTAGTATTGTGTGCAAGCCTCTGTTGAGATTGTAAAGCCCTGTGGAACAGGAAGACCGATGTTGGTCATCTCAGCAAGGTTAGCACCCTTACCACCGAGAATTTCTCTCATGTTTGCATTACCTTCAGAAAAAAGGTATACATACTTCTTTGTACTCATTTAAGGTACCTCCATATAATAATTTGACTAACTTAATTGATGTCGCGGTGTAATTTTGTACAAAAATTTACAAATTACATATGCGCGCACATCGTTATTATAACATAAGTATTTTAAAAATGGAATATTTTTTTAAATTTTTTTCTAAAACAACATATATTTTTGTAGTTTGCAATATAATTAATAACTAAAATGTTTGGTTTTTGTATAAATTTCATAAAAAGAAAAGTGGACGAAAATAATTTCTCGTCCACTATTTTATTAGTCGTTTTTCTTTTCCTCGTTAGCTTCTACTTTCTCAGTGATTTCCTTATCGGTTTTTTCTATTTCACCTTTATTTTTTCCAACCTTTACCATTATTACAACAACGCCACCGATAACAGCTACTATTACAGCTATTGATATTAGTATCCAAAGCCAAGCAAGTGATGTCTTCTTTTCTGAAACAAGTACGAATTTTGCAAGGATTTCTGTATCAAAAACAGCATATTCGCCATCCTTTGAGGCATCCATTTCAACAATTCTACCGTCGTCAGTGATTCTTAAAACCTTAACGTCTTGCTTTTTAAGCTCAGTAGGGATCAAAAGCTTTACAGTTACCTTTTTGTCAGGCTGAACGTGTATACCGTTTGCTGTGATTTTTACCTCATAAGCGCCTAAAATTGTTTCGCCCTCTTCAATATGTGTTTCTAACGCTTTGTTTTTAGAAACATCAACAATAGCTACTGTAACCTTGTCATTTTTGTGGTTAAGACCGTTTGCTCCACCAACTATAACAGTTTCCTTTTTATCATTTTCATCAAGCTTTGCGCTGAGGGATGCACGTCTTATTGTAAGGTTTGCAAAGTACGATGGAATTGGTGTATAGTTTTCGTCGCCACCCAAAAATGAAGCACAAACTGTATATTCTCCAACCTCTTTATAGGTGTTCTTAGAATAAGAAACAGTTATGCCCTCTGGCAAGCTACCTGTTATCACTAAGGTGTGCTCTTTTCCATCCTCGATAAATTCTACGCTGTCAAATTCTACCCCAGTCATATCGTATTTTTTGTAATATGGAGCACGATTGATAGTGAATATAAATTCCTTATCCTCAGTTGTGCCATCGCCCCAAGTGGTATTTACCTTATCCTTGAGAGAAACTGTAACCGTTTGCGCACCAGCATTTTTTCTTACGTTGTTAGTCACCTCGTAATAGCTGTTAGACTCAAGCTTATACTTTTGAAAATCGCCAGTATAGGTATACTCTGTTGTATCCTCCTCTGGGATTGCCACAATTGTCTTCGCCTTTATACTTAATGCAAAAAAGAACGCAAAAAGTGTACAAAGGCACAAAGCAACTATGCTTGTTAAAAGCACATTGGAAATTTTTCTGTTTGATTTAGTCATAACTTATCTCTTTCTCCTTTTTCGATAGGTATCGCGTGTGCGATTTTTTCTTTGTCCCTTGTCGGGGCTTTTTTTGTGCACTCTTAATGTCTTTTGAACGCTATTTTCTGATTTTTCGGCGCCCTTTTCCCTCACAAGCGTGAAATTTATTTGTCTTAGTGCGACATCAACGTCATCAACTCTAATTTTAACACTCATACCCAAGCGATAGCTTGTCTTGCCACGAGACAAGGTATAGTTATCCTTATCAAAGTAAAAGCCACCACCGAGTGAGTCGATTGAAACAAGACCCTCGCATAAATTCTCAGTCTTTGCAAAGAATCCAAATGAGGTAACAGAGGATATAACTGCATCATATTCCTCGCCTATTCTGTCCGCCATATAAACACACTTATAGAGCTCCTCAATCTCTCTTTCTGCGTGAACCGCCTTTATCTCGTTTTCGCTAGAAAGCTCAGCTGAAAGGGCGGCAAGCTTTTCATATTTTTCTATTGTTTTTTCTGTTATTTCACCCTTTAAAAACGACTTTAAAATTCTATGCACAGTAAGGTCTGGGTATCTTCTTATAGGCGATGTAAAATGGCAATAGTATTCAGTATTCAAGCCAAAGTGAGACTTTTGAAGAGATGAATATTTCGCCTTCATAAGTGAGCGCAAAAGCACACTTGAAACAATTGTTACATTACCCTTTTCCCTTGCACTTTCTAGAATTTTTGAAAGCTGCATTGGGGTTATCTTATTCTTCGTTCTTAAAGAGCTTGTATCAACGCCTAGGTTTCTAGCAAATAACGAAAAGGCATCAATTTTTTCTCTATCCGGTTCGTCGTGTACGCGATACACGCACGGAATACCCGCGTTATACATGTATGTTGCAACGCCCTCATTTGCAGTTAGCATAAACTGCTCAATAAGTCTTTCGCTCTCTCCGCGCTCACGCTTTACAACGTCAACTGGGTGCCCAAGCTCGTCGAGAATGATTTTAGTTTCCTCACTCTCAAGCTCCATTGCGCCCTTTTGATCGCTCTTTTGCTTTAGGATTTTATAAAGCTCCATCATCGTATAAAAGTCATCGATGATGCTTTCATATTTTTTATAGAATTCGCTTTCTTCCCCGTTTTCTAAGATATCATTAAGCTCGGCATATACGCCACGCACCTTAGAATTTATAACAGTTTCTCTAATCTCGCACGATAAAATTGTACCACTATTATCAAGGGTCACGAATGCAGAAAGTGTTAACCTATCTTCCCCACCGTTCAATGAGCAGATCCCGTTTGAAAGCGATTTTGGTAGCATAGGAACAACCTTGTCGGTAAAATATACGCTTGTCCCTCGCTCAATCGCTTCCTTATCTATTGACGAGCCCTCAGTTACATAATTTGAAACGTCGGCAATATGAACCCCTAGAATGTATCCGTCTTCGGTTTTCTTTATCGAAATTGCATCGTCTAGGTCCTTTGCATCGGCTGAATCTATTGTAAATATTGTTTCGCTTCTTAAATCAAGTCTGCCTGTAATATCAATTGGCTCCTCGCTTACCCTTTGTGCATCCTCAAGCACTCTTTCAGGAAACGTAATTCCTATTCCATTTGTATATAGAATAGCCTTGTAGTTTCCTTCAAGTGAATCTGCCTTACCGAGATTTTCAACAATTTTTCCGATTGCAAAATCATTTTCATCCTTTGGGTATGCATTTATTTTGCAAACAACCTTGTCGCCGTTTTTAGCATCTGCTAATTCTTTTGGCGAAACCTTCACCTTAAAGCGGATTCTTTCGTTGTCTGGTGTTACATATGCAACGGGACGTCTGCCATTTGAATAAATAGTTAATGTGCCGACAACCGCCTTTATGCCATATTCGATTATATCGACAATTTCCGCCTCGTTCCCCTTGCCGTAATATTTAGAGGAAAAATCTATCCTTTTAATCACAACGCGGTCGCCGTGATATGCACCATTTGTAAATTTTGGTGGTATAAAGAAGTCGCCATTTTCTGTTACAACAAAGCCAAACGCACCCTTTGATGATGAGGAAAACTCGCCCTTTAGATAGCCCATTTCCTTGGCTGATGCAATTTTTCCCTTTTTGGTAAATTGAACGTCGTATTCACCTTCAAGTGAAGATAGTGCGCGCCAAAAATCGCTATCCTCTATTTGATGCTCAGAAAGAAATTCGAGCATTTCGTACGGTAAAAGTGGTACGTAACCGGGCGAGTCAATAGTATCAAGTATCAATTTTTTAATATCCATATATATACTCCCCCTTAAATAAAATTTGATTTGATATAGGCAAAAAATCGGTTTGGAATATTATATCCAAAGCGGGTAATTGTGATTTTGTGGTTTTTTGCTTGAACTGACAATTGTCATCACAGCTTGAGTGTAAGCCGTTTAAGATAAGTGGTGTAAGACCGCTTTCCTTGAATTCCTCAGTTGCGTATGTGTTATAGTAGCTACGCTCTTCTGTGCTTAATTCGCCATCGTGGTTAGCATCCCAACCCTCTTTCATTGCATATACTGTATCGTTCTTTTGAATTGAAGCGATAACAAATGAAAGAACTGCAAACAAGCTTGCAACTACGATTGTTACAATGAGAAGCTTCTTCTCGATTGATTTACCCTTGTTTTTTCCATAAAATGTTTCTGAACCGCCTGCAATAGTGCCTGAAAGTCCCTTGTCATTGTTGCTTTGAAGAAGAACAATGATTACTAAAGCAATTGCACTAATAAGCAAAACAATTGCTGAAACTAATCTAATAATCTCTGGTACTGATAATTGCATAATTTCCTCCTAACTATGTACAAAAAGCTGCACACAGGTTTCTAAATAATCGTTATTTTTCATAAGCGAATGACATTATAACACAAACATCTTGAAAAATCAATACCAAAATAAAAATTTTTTTAAATAGTTTTATTTATGGGAATGAGGACAGCTGCCCTTTTTTTCAATTATGCTTGAGCATTTAGCGCATTTGCCATAGATAACGGTTCTACCCGAGCTTATGGTAAAAGAGTGCTCGTCATAAATATGCTTCTCCATTTTGTCAAGGAAATCACAGCTTAAATGTATAAGCTCCCCACACTCGATGCACTTGAGGTGAAAATGACCATGACACGATACGCCATCGGTATATTGATAGCAAGCACCAAGCCCGTCACCGAGTGACATTTTTCTTACAATGCCCTCTTTTTCGAATTTTTCAAGGGTTCTATATACAGTAGCGGTTGAAACCCTTATGCCGTTTTCCTTGAGTCTTGATAAAATATCCTTAACCGTTGTATGAGAGGAGCTTTCCTTCAAAAGCTCCAAAATCACACTACGTTGTTTTGTAGAATATTCCTGCTTCATTATTCGTAGATAGGATACTTTTCGCAGATTTTTGTTACTTCCGCACGGATGTAATCAGCCTTCTCTTCAAATTCAGTTGCGCAAAGCTTAATAAGCTTACCAAGTGTAACCATATCCTCTTCCTTAAGACCACGGGATGTAACAGCTGGAGTACCAATTCTTACACCACTTGTAACAAATGGCTTCTCTGGGTCGTTTGGAATTGCGTTTTTATTAACTGTGATATAGCACTCGTCAAGGCGCTTTTCAAGCTCCTTACCAGTAATCTTGAATGGGCGAAGGTCAAGAAGCATAAGGTGGTTGTCTGTTCCACCAGAAACTAGGTCAAAGCCCTCAGCCAAAAGTGTATCAGCCAAAGCCTTTGCATTTTTAACGATTTGCTCTTGATATGCCTTGAATTCTGGCTTTAATGCCTCGCCAAAGCAAACTGCCTTTGATGTGATTGTATGCATAAGAGGTCCACCCTGTGTGCCTGGGAAGATTGCCTTGTCAATTGCCTTAGCATATTCCTCACGGCAAAGGATAAGTCCACCACGAGGTCCTCTTAGTGTCTTATGTGTAGTTGTTGTAACGATATCAGCATATGGAACAGGAGATGGATGAAGTCCTGCTGCAACAAGGCCAGCAATATGAGCCATATCTACCATAAAGATAGCACCAACCTCTTTTGCGATTTTGGAAATTCTTTCAAAATCAATTACTCTTGGGTAAGCAGAAGCACCAGCAACAATAAGCTTTGGATTTGCTTCCTTTGCAATTTTTTCAAGCTCGTCATAATCAATAAATCCATCATCGTTAACGCCGTATGGTACGAAGTTAAAGTATGAGCCTGACATATTTACTGGGCTACCGTGTGTTAAGTGTCCACCGTGAGCTAGATTCATACCAAGAACAGTATCACCTGGCTTTAAGAGAGCAAAATATACAGCTGTGTTAGCTTGTGCGCCACTATGAGGCTGAACGTTTGCGTGATCAGCACCAAAAAGCTTACAAGCGCGCTCAATAGCGATTTTTTCAACCACGTCTACGCACTCACATCCGCCGTAGTATCTTTTGTCTGGATATCCCTCTGCATATTTATTTGTAAGTGGTGTTCCCATAGCTATCATAACAGCCTCTGAAACTAGGTTTTCAGATGCAATAAGCTCAAGGCCACGTCTTTGTCTTTTTAGCTCTGCTGCAACAGCATCAGCAACGTCCTTGTCGAATTCTCCAAGTCTTTCAATAATATTGTTTACCATTTTTGCCTCCAAAATAAAATTTATACAAATATTATACATTAATTTGCATCTAAAATCAATACAATTTTTAGCGCATTTTCGCTTTTTATGTTGGTCTTTGTCCCCGAAAATCCATTTTTTACCTTAAAAATGCTAAAAAAGTGCCGTAGAGTGTATGATTT
>JAZNFR010000085.1:0-11944 GCA_045576055.1 Eubacteriales bacterium | reverse complement strand
CTGCCATCATTGCATTTACTTCATTACCAGCTTGTGTAAGAACTACCACACCGTCTACGATTGTGTACTCGTATTGGTCATTCATTACCATTCCTGACATTGGATGAACATAGCTGAATGTTACTGTTGTGTCGTCAATTACAACAGTCATTTCAATAGGACCTGTCGCTGTATATGTACCAGCAATGCCTTCCTCCTCATCGATGGAAGCTGCTTTCTTTGTAAGAGTATAGTCTGTTCCGTTATAGCTCATTGTTGCGAACACATTGTTTTCTGCATCAATTGTTGCTGCACCAGAAAGTGGGTTTGTAATTTCTTCACCATTTAAGTATAGTGTTACTATACCATCGGTTACCTCATATGTCCATTCAACTACCAAGCCTGCAGGACCAGGAGTAGTAAATGTGATTGTTGTATCTGTAATAACAACATCAATTGTACCATTCCATAAGTCTGTTGCTGTATAGTTACCAGCAAGACCTGATTCAACCTCTGGCTCTTCTGGAGTTTCAGCAGCTTCGAATGTGAATATTACATAATATGTTCCCTTTGCTGTACTTGCAAAGAATAGTTCGATTTGTTCGCCAGCCTCTAAGTAAATAGTATGCTCGCCGTCCTCGTTTGGAAGCTCACCTTGGAAATCAATGTATAGATTATTATTGATTACAAGACCGAGCTCACCCTTTGTTACGTAGAATGTGTAATAACCAGCTTCGCCAGCTACAAACATTACTGAATCATCGAAAGTATATGTATCAGTGATTGTTACTTCGAATGGGCTAGTTGTTGGCTCTGTTGGAACATCTGGTCCTTCAGGCTCCTCTTCTTCAACGCCAAATACAATCTTTTGCCACTTATATACTGCACAAAGCTTGTAGTTTTCAACGTTAAGCTCTATATCAAGCTCGTCGCCACTTACATATGTAAGCTCAATTGCGCCTGTTTCTGCATTGTAAACATATGTATAAGAAGCAGATAGGCTATATTCTTCTCCAGAATATGTGCCTACGCCAACATCAGAAATTGTCAATGTGCCTTCAGTTGCACCCTCTGATGCAGGTGTAAATACTACTGTTACTGTTCCTTCTGTCCAGAAAATAGTATCCTCATACTTACCTTCAACTGTTCCGCTAAGGATTTCGCTGATTGATGGTGCTTCTTCAACCGTAATATTGATTACTGTTGAAACATTTGCATCAACTGTTGATGTAAGAGTGATTTCAAAATCACCAACCATTTCTGGCTTGAATGTATATGTGCCATCGTCATTAAGAGTTAGAGCTGCTGCAGTGTTTGCACCAAGAGCTGCTGTGTATGCTGGGTTGCATCCTTGTGCTACTGCTGCCTTGATTATAAGCTCTTGTCCAAAATACATTGTCCAAGCATCTACAGTTACATACTCTTCACTAATTGAATCGTAAACAACTGAATCAATGTCGGTTGGAGCAAGGTAGTTAACCTTAGCTGTAAGAGTTAAGATTGTGCCCTCAACATCTACAATAATTGTAAATGTATCAGCCTTCTTACCTACGAATGTGATAGGTCTTGAATCTGTCCATGTGTCAACAGAGATACTTGCACCCTCTTCTGACCATGCGTCATACTCATTGCCCTCGCTATCCTTAACTGAAGCTGTGATTGTGTTAAATTTAATCTTGTCTGCTACCTCAGCACCGAATGTAAGCACAAGCTCTTCCATTGCGTCAAGCTCGATTGTATCACCGTCAACGTAGGTCTTTTCACCATCTGTAAGTGTGAATTCAGTTACGATGTAATCGGATGCTGGGTGTGGGTTAGGATTATTTGTTGAATCCATAGCCGCGCCAAATGTTTGAGTGATAGCATATGCCTCGCTATAAAGAGCAGCTGCGCCCTCTGCTACTGCATATGTGTCTAGGTTTGTATCAAGTGTTACATCTGAGCTACTATATGAAGTAAATACGAGATTTGCATTTGCAATACCGTTTGTTTCTTCATCAATTACAAATGTAATGTTAGCAACTGTAACTACATCATAACCATCCCAACCGATGTAGAGAAGGTCTGTGTATGCAAATGACATAGAATATGTCTTTGTTGCTTCGTCATATGAGCCCTTGAAGCCAACTTTTGATGCACCGAATTCGTAAACAGCCTTAATACGCTCTTCGTTGTTGTTCGCTGAAACTGAATAGTTAGCAATGTAGTAGTATGCTACATTTGTAGGCTCTTCAGCGTACTCATTTCTGTATAGGCCGTCTTCTGTTATTTGAAATGCGAACAAGAATTCGCCATCTTCGCCATAGTATGAGTAATATGTTGTGTTACCGTATGAGTCAACCTCTACGATATAGTTATCATATTTCTTGAATGAGATTTCGCTCTTTGTTTCTTCTCCGTTTTGAGTTGTTGTAACATCAGCAACTGTGGAGTTTGTATTGTTAGATGCTGTGTCGTCGATTGAATCGATACCAGCCTTTACTTCAGACACATATTCGCAAACATCACATTTGCCGTCTGCGTCTTCATCAATGTGTGCATTCTTTTGTGCGTCTATCATGCATCCGCATGTGAGAGCGAACCAGTGAGATGTTTCGTTAGATGTGTATGTTTCTGCAAATTCGTGAGCGCATACTACGTATTCACAGGTATCACAAATGCCGTCTTTATCGAAGTCATCGTGAACTGATTTTTCAACTGTGATTTCGCATCCACAAGTAACAGCAAACCAGTGTCCGTCTGCATCTCTTGACAATACTGAATCATATGTATGCTCTGCGCAAATTACATATTCACATTCCTTACATGTTGTGCTTGTTTCGCCTACTACAGGTGTGTGTGGAGCTTTGTTTACAACGTCACATCCACAGGTAGTCTCATACCAGTGACCAGTTTCATCCTTTGACCACTCAGTAGCATATGTGTGTTCACATGCTTCACCAGTACAAACATCACAAATACCGTCTTTGTCTTTATCTGTGTGTGCAATCTTCTCAACAACGTCACATCCACAGGTAGCTGCATACCAGTGGTAAGCCTTGTCGTAAGAATAGGTTGTTTCAAATGTATGTGCGCAAACTACGTATGCACAAACGTCACATTTGCCGTCACTGCCACCATTTTTGCCACCGATAAGATCAACGTGAGCTGCTTCGTCCTTATTTGCAACGTTACATCCACATGTTGGTACGTGCCAGTGCTTGTTTGCATCGGTTGACCAAGCATCAGCATATGTGTGTGTGCAAATTACAAAATCGCAATCATCACAAACACCATCCTTGTTTGCATCAACCTTGTGTGCGCAAATTACGTATTGACATACGCTACATTTGCCATCAACATTGTTGTGTGCTGAAACGTCAGCCTTAACATCGCATCCGCATGTTGCTGCGTGCCAGTGATTGTTAGCATCGTTTGACCATTCAGTAGCGAATGTGTGTGCGCACATTACATATTCACATGTGTCACATTTGCCGTCCTTGTTTTGGTCAGCGTGTGCCGCCTTTGAACCCTCAACGTCACAATCGCATGTTGGTTTCTTCCAGTGATTGTCAGCGTCGGTTGTCCAGTTCTCTTCGTATTCGTGCTCACACATTACATATTCACATGTGTCACAAACACCGTCTTTGTCTTTATCGACGTGCTTTCCGTAGTTGGAAATTTCTGTTGTACAGCCACAGGTAGCTGCGTACCAGTGTCCAGTATTATCAGTGCTCCAACTATTCGCGTATGTATGAGTATGCTTATTGTCATCGCCAAATCCACCACATGATGTGATTGTGAAAATCAATGCCAAAAGAGCAATAACACATACAACGAGTGTTAATTTCCTTTTCATATGAAAGGACCTCCTTAAAAATAAATTTATATATTTCAAACTTCCAATTGAAACCAAAATAATTAGAAATTTCGAATTATATACTGATTAATTATATTTTAGCATATATTGACGCCATTTTCCAGTGATTTTAAGTTTTTTATTATTAAATTGACTAATTAATCTTTTCAAAATAGAAGCATGGGAAGAGCCACATTGCATCATCTGCTGCGTCTACATGAATTGTTTCGTGGGTTTCCATCCAACCCTCGCCATCTGCAAAATATCTTTGTGCAACGCTGATACGAGCTAAGAATGTCTTAAGCTCCTCCGTTACTGCAACACCGCCATTCAAGGTGCTATATGCTTGTATACCCTCAAAGAACGAGAGTGGCTTTCCGTTTTTGTCCCATGAAAGAACAAATTCACGCTTTACGTTACGGCAATCGGATAAGCACTTTGTGCATCCCTCAAGACACGCATAATTTTCTATTTGGTCCTCAGGGTGACAAGGACAACCTATATAGCAATAGTAGCTTGAAACATACTTACCTAGTTGCCCGTCATATACTCTTTTTGCAAGCTTTGAATAGCCCTCAATAAAGTGCTTATAGTTGAGTCTTAATTCATCGGAAACCTTTATTGAAAGAGGCTTTCCGTAAATTTCGAAATTGTTGAGCGGATTGTCAAGGAATCTGCATGGCATTGTTATTTGCGCATAAAGAATTGGTCCATAGCCTGGAGGATAGCCCTCCTTATATCCATTTGGATAGTTTTCGCGACTATATTTTTCCTCATCGTAAACGTGGTAGTAGCCATCGCCATCACCCTTGTTATCGCCATCAACATCGTGATCCTTTGAGAAAAGCTTGTAGTTATCATTTACAAACTCGTAGGCATCTTCTCTACCTAAAATAGGAGTTTCTGCATAGACAATTTTGTAGCTTTCGTCATAGAAAATACTACCCGCGCGATATGCATTTGGGTCCTCTGGGGCATACATATCGTAGCTGTGGTTTGTTATTTCGTCATGTTCTCCATTTAAGCTAATTGCAAAGACAACCGTTACAGGATAGCTTGAAGCATCAACTGCGTCTACGTGAATGCCGAAGGTCAAAACATTTCCTATCATATCGTCGTTTACATCTATGCCGTTTTTGAAGTTTTTAGTATATACTCCCTCTTCTCCACCACCGTCGATGGTTTCCACAAAGTTTTTATATACTGTTGTTCCAACATATTTTTCACAAATAGGATTATACTTACCCTCCGTTACGTCCATCCAGCTTTCAACCACATACTTTCCATTGCGTGATGGAAAAAAATCAAAATATATGATTTGCTCTGCTGATTTCAAGGTAACGCTATAAATTCCTATTTTGTTAAGCTTTCTTCCGTTATTCGGATATTTAACAGGGTCCTTGCTAACTCCAGATGTTTCAACCAAATCATAAACATCAATTATTAAATGCTTATTATCATTCGTTGCGTTATATATGTTTGGATTATATACCTTATCCTCTGCAAGTCCTGATACGGTAACGCGATAATCTCCATCAAGCTTCTCCGAGCCTGCATATCCCCACGAATTCAAGGTCGA
Organism: Eubacteriales bacterium; assembly: GCA_045576055.1. Classification (GTDB taxonomy): domain Bacteria; phylum Bacillota; class Clostridia; order Oscillospirales; family CAG-272; genus RGIG2000. The sequence goes on along the minus strand of JAZNFR010000085.1, from coordinate 6,548 downwards.
TTTTTCAAGGGCATTATCACTTTTCCAATAAATAGTAATTTCTTCCTCTGGATTATACTTTTCGCCCATGTACCTTAGAGCAACGGTAAAAGCATTCTCCGAATATCCTGTTTCGTCTTCGCCAAAGCCAGGGTCAAGCTCTATATCTGTTTCTGTATCTAGCTCTGTATCTGTGCCAGTGTCCGTCTCAAATCCACTATCCGTTTCTGTATCAGAGTTAAGAGGTGATGTTAATGTACCACAGGCGGTTAAGGAGAAAATGAACAATATAGCCAAAATCAATGCCGTGATTCTACTTGCACTTTTCATGATTTTTCTCCTTTCACCTTTGGTTTTTTGCTAAACTTTAGAACTCTAATAGCAATATCAATCAAGAATAATACCATTGAAACGATTAAGAATGGTATAGCAAAGCGATATTCATATGTTGCTAAATCCTTGTCGTCATTAACTATTCTTAGTCCCTTGCCCTCATAAACCTCACCACTGACAAACGAGTGTAGGCTCGACGCTGAGAAGGTTTCGAATGCGTTATATTCGGGTGGATAAGAAACATTAAAGAATGCGGTTGCTTCTATGCTACTTGTATAGGCTCCATCACTCTTCTTATTATAGTTATATAGAACCTCTATATCGTATCTACCAATATCGCTTGATTCTACTGTGTAATAATATTTTTGAGTATCAAAGAGTGCGTTTGAATAAGCACTAGCAACTGCGCCCTCCTCCTTTGCAGGGGTAATTGTCAAAATCTCACCACTTGGGGATGTGATTTTTATTAAAACCTCAGCATCAGTATGTAAAACAGCTGGTGTTACCAAAACCTTTGTATACATACCGTCATACTCTACTTCGAAATCGAAAGGATATTCGATTTTTTCACTTGGCATATTTTGATTTAACATATTGCCAAAGAATATATCCTTAAATTCATCTGTCCAACCATTTAACCATCCATTTGCAAGACTGCTTGCAAAGGTTGCAACTCTACCATTACCATAATCACGATAGGAATATAAAGGAACCTCGACTATAACGTCCTCTTCCTTTTGATAATCCACGGTTAAAATAGTTTTCGCATCTGGCTTTTCGCCTGTTTGAACAAAGCCAAAAATATTGTCAATATATTCTATATCATCATATTTTTCGTTTTTGTTGCCAAGAAGCAAGCCGTCCATGATTTGCTTGATATTAACGCTTGATTCCGCCTCTACTATTGTATCCGTCATTTCATCGGCGATATCAGCAAACACAAGCTCCTCTATCTTTCTAATATCAGTTACAGGATAATAATTACCATTTGTCTTCTTTGCGATTGACGAAAGAAGCTTTGAGGCTACCTCATCACCTGTATTTAACATATTTATAGTGGACGCTACAATGCTATAGCCGTTCATTTTTGATGCAACAAGCTCTGGGTTTATATCATACTGGTTTGTCTTACCATCGGAAATAAGCATTACTTGCTTTTCCTTTGCATCCTCGAGCTTAGCGAGTGAGAGTGCCTTTTCAAGAGCTGTTCCAAGGAACGTTCCTTGAGATGGCTCAAGACTATCAATTAGGTCATTAATTTTTTCTCTATTCTCTCCTAGCTCGACTGCTGGTTGCTTCGTTTCGACGTCACCAGAGAATGTAACAACAGCAACTATGTCATCATCGTTTAGAAGTGACAAGAGCGACTTTGCTGCAATTTTCATTGTTGGAAGCTTTGAAGCTTGGTTCATACTGTGTGATGTATCTAGAACCAAAATGTATAGCTTTTCATCAGCATTTGCATTTCCGTAGTTGATAGGAAGCATCTCACCAAGTGCACCAAGAGTATCGTCAAGCTTGTTTTGGATTTCTAGGTTGCCCATTGTAGTTAGGGTTTTCCCAAACTGTGAAACCAAAACCTCAATTGAGTTTAGTATTGAGGTAATGTTTGAAACGCCTCTTATATCAATGTTAGAAATGATAAATTGGTCGTATTTACAAAGCTCCTCAACCGTTGCTGGAACTGAATCCATTGTTTTTTTATTTACAATAAAGGAATCAACCGTTGCCTTATCCTCATATAGCTTATTTACTGCTAAAACATCGTTTGGCTCACCAGTCAAGAGGAATACTCTAGTTTCGCTATTAACCTCTTGAGCGAAGGTGTAAACATTGTTCTCAGACCATATGTCGTTTTCGGAGCTTATCTCAACCTTATAGTCGTAAATTCCAACATCGTCAGTCTTTAAAGGAATTTCAAAAAGGTTGTAGCCGTGGTAAACGTCAAGCATTGTATATGGCATTTCCACGTACTGACCACTCTTTGGCTCCTTAACAGAAAGAACAAGCTTAATTGCACCGTCGTAATTTGCTTGGACTAGCACCTTGGCTACAGATTCCTTGTTAAGATATACTGTTTCTGCCTTTTCAATATCAGAGATTTGAACCTCTTTTTCGTCATCCTTTAAATTGTTATCAAGAAAGACAGCATCAAGTGTTATTTTGCTTTGCGTAAGCAGCTCAACCTCTGAAACTAGCTTTCCTCTTGAATTTGTATCTGTGTCCTTACCATCTGAGATAAGAACCATTTTCTTTATTGAATCCTTTGGGAAAAGGTCCTTTGTAAATTTAATTGCGTTTACAATATTTGTGCTTGTGTTAACAACCTTGGATTCCTTAACGCTTTTTGCTTCCTCACCAGGACGATAAAGCACCTCTGCGTTTTCGCCAAAGCAAACAACACCAAGCTTTGTGTTTTTGGGGAGATTCTCTCTTATATCGTCAATGTATTCATCAACGAGGTCAAGATTCCTTTCCCCTGAATAAGAAACGTCTGCCACTACATAAACAGTGGTTTCGGTTAATATAGTCGTTATCATCATTCCCGCTGCGGCTAAGGTAACAAGACCGACTATTGTAATATGGATAATTAATGATGCAACCGTTGCCTTGCTTCTGTTTTCCTTTCTTATTGCTATAATGAAAGGAATAATTATTAAAAGCAAGAGTGGTATTGCAATCAACAGTAAATACGGATTATCGAAGCTGACGTTTTTCATACATATACACCATCCAATCCGCCGCAAATATTACTGCTATAAGAATAAATATAATAATTAGTGGGTCATATTCACCATCTATACGGTCGTTAGTTGGTGTACCGTATATACTGTAAACCTCCTCCACCATGTTTGGTGCGCGCTCATCAAATCCGATTTCCGAATATATTCTATATTCGTTTTGCATTCCGCCTGAAATAACGTTCACCACGTATGTTCCTACCTCGTCAATATTAAGCTCGTTAAGAGTTTGTGTTGTATCGAGATATTTTGTATTACCAAGAGGTGTGGTAACCTTTATGCTTTCGCTATTAGCAACTGTGTTTATAATTGCACTCTCGCCAACAAAGTAGCTTGTCTTATCAATCACGCTTGGGAATGAATAATCAAGCAAATTGCCAATAAGATTTACAAAATCCGATGTCATTGGCAGGTTTGAGTCGTGCAGGTCAAAAGCAAAGACAACTGAACGGTTACCATAAGAGTTTTCACCTGCCATCAAAAGTGGAACACCGTTTAATGTAAATATCGATGTATAGCTTGTGTAGGTGCTACATCTTAGATATTCTATCAAGTAAACATCGCTTAAAGAAATACCATTGAGCAACTTTCTTGCAAGAGATGAGGTGCTAGTTGATATTTCAAAATCAAGTGGCTCCTCTAAAGCAACTGTTGAGCGATAAGTAAAGCCAGAATTTGACGAGCTTGATGTCACGTTTAACATCCAAACTGCACCATCGTCAGGAGTTATGCTTGGTGCATAGGAATCAAAAATATACAAGCCATATGAACGGTCCTTATATTTTGACTCATACAAGGAAGGAGTTACAGCGGTAACGTTATAGTCTCCAAGAGCATCTATTGCAGCCCTCAAGAAAAGTGTGCTTTCGCCAACTATAAGTATAGAGCTTTGACTGTTGTTTTCCTTGTTGTAAGCAATTGCTGTATTATCTTGTGGCAAAGAGTCTTGGTCTCTTATAACAGCCTTAACGGACATATATGTTCCACTTTCGCTTTGAATTGGTGGGATCTCAAACGGGGTGTCCGTGCCAGCTGGCATATCGCTTTGAGGTGGTGACATAACAGTAGCACTTGCTATAGGCTTTTGTGAGCCGTCGATATAAATATCAACCACCACTGTGCTCTGCTTTTTATAGGAATTTAAAATTCCGTCTATTAAAATTTCTCCGTTTTCGCAAACGACATTAAGCGCGGTTATACCAACATTGCTTTCTTCCTTGGCAACATTGATGATTTCCACATTTTGCTTCATCATAAACGTTTTATCGGTGATTAAATAGTTTTTAATTGATGGAGTTTCATTGAAAAGAGTTTGAACTAGTGCAGCGCTTTCTTCATAGTTAGAGCCAGCATATGCAGGCTTTAATTCGTCAAGAAGCTTAAGCGCGGTTTCCTTACTTGTTATTCTTTCATAAACCGTGGTTGCCTCATCAGTTAGGCAAATAAGAGAATATCTGCTACCCTTTACCGAGGACTCAATTATTTCTTCTATCTCGTTCTTGCCACGCTCAAATCTTGTTGATTCGCCATCCTCCATATTCATGCTACCCGATGCATCAATTACAAAGCAGTATTCGTCTGCTTTATCCTTTAATATAAACAAAGGATGCACGAGTGCAAAAACGATAAGCAAAATCATTACGATTTGCAAAATTAGTGAAATAACGCCAGTAAGTCCACTAAGTGGATTTCTTCTTTTTAAGAATTTTTCGCTAAGGGTCCATATGTAAGTTGAATTTACAGTTTGCTCAGTATATTGTCTTTTCAAAATGTAAATCAAAATAACAACAGGCACGCCTAAAAGCGCTAGTAAACAAAGAGGATACATTAAGCTCATTTAAGCACCCCCATATCTACAAGCTTGCTAAAGAATATATCATAGATGCTTGCGTTTGCAGGTGCTAAAAGATAATAAGCACCTCTTGCCTCACAATATCCCTTGATTCTTTCAATAACAAACCTCAAGGCCTCTTTATATGCCTTGATAATGTCATTATCTATTTTCTTGCGGTAGGTTTTTGCTACGTCCTCGGAATCGAAAAGATGCATCTTTCCTCTCATTTGAGGGTTTAATTCCTCAGGGGAAAGAACCTGAATGCAAACGACGTCCTTTTTCTTTGATACTAAGTGGTCAATTGCGCTTTCAAAATTTTCCTCAGTCAAAAAGTCGGAAATGATAACGGCCAAGCCGTCGCCCCTGCCAACATTTGAGGGAACAATTGATTCGCTAATTTTACTATCACCAAAGAATTCGATGTCGTTTAACTTATTAATATAGGTAATGTAGGATTCCTTTCCTACCATTCCACCTATGACCTCTTCAATCTCTTGACCGTGGATTGCGTATATTGAAACCTTTTCCATCTCGCAAACTGACAAATATGCCAAGCATGAGGCAATTCTTAAGGCTTGCTCAGCCTTTTCATCCCCACCGTGACACATTGAACGGCTTGCATCGATATAAATTCTTGTATGCATTTGTCTTTCATCATAGTATAGCTTTTCGTATAGCTTATCGAATCGGGCATATGCATTCCAGTCAATTCTATTTATATCGTCTCCAGGAAGGTAATCTCTATAATCTGCAAATTCACACGACGAGCCGAAGCTTTTCGACTGGCGATTTCCACCAAACATACCGGCAACGTTATTTTTGAGCACACTAGCAAGTGATTCTATCTCGCTGAGCAGCTCCTCGTTGATGGTGAATCTACTCATTTTAGTGAACCTTCTTAGTTTCCTTTATTATCATTGATATTACGTCGTCAACGCCAAGCTTATCATTTACTGCTGTAAAGTTAATCTTTATTCTATGGCGAAGTACAGGGTATGCAAGCTCATTGATATCATCATATGAAACGTTGTATCTACCCTCCATAAGAGCCTTAGCCTTAGCACATGTGATAAGCGCTTGTCCTGCACGAGGTGATGCGCCATACTTAACATATTTTTTAGTGCTTGGTCCAGACTTTTCAAGCTCTGGGTGAGTGCCAGAAACAAGTCTGATTGCGTACATAAGAACGTCCTCTGATACGATAACGCCTGATGCAAGCTTTCTCATTTCCAAAATTTCCTCACCGTTTATAACTGCTGTTGCAGTTTCATCAAGTGTAATTTGAGTCATTCTTACAATGTCAGCAAGCTCATCATCTGATGGGAAGTTAACAATCAGCTTGAAAACAAAACGGTCCATTTGAGCCTCTGGAAGTGGATATGTACCATCCTGCTCTATTGGGTTTTCTGTAGCCAAAACAAAGAATGGCTCTGCGATTTTATGTACGTCGTTACCAACTGTAACCTTGTGCTCCTGCATTACCTCAAGCATCGCAGACTGGGTCTTGGGAGTCGCGCGGTTTATCTCGTCGGCAAGCACGAGGTTTGCAAAGATAGGGCCGCGCTTGAAGGAGGTCACCATTCTTCCCTCCTCGTTTTTCTCGATAACGTTAGTACCTGTAATATCCGAGGGCATAAGGTCGGGGGTGAACTGAATTCTTG
>JAZNFR010000084.1:0-4362 GCA_045576055.1 Eubacteriales bacterium | reverse complement strand
GATGGGATTGAGTGGATGGCGATAAAGCCAAACGAAATAGAAACAATGAAGCCTCATATTGAAAAAATGTCGGGTAATGTGTGCGTTTTTGGACTAGGAATAGGATATTTTGCTTATATGGTTAGCGAAAAATCCGATGTTTCATCAATAACAATTGTTGAGCGTGATTCGAGCGTAATCAATCTGTTTCAAAAATTCATTTTACCGCAATTTCCAAACAAAGAAAAGATTAAAATAGTAAAAAACGATGCGTTTTCTTATGCAAAAAAGCAGATGCCAGGTGAAAAATTCGACTGCGCATTTGTGGATTTGTGGCACGATGTTTCTGATGGAGTTGAGCTTTATATTAAAATGAAAAAGCTAGAAGCTTTAAACTCAAAAACAAAGTTTTCATATTGGATAGAGAAGTCAATTCTTTCAAATGTCCGTTGGCATATATTTGAAGGAATTGAAAAAAGAATAGAAAGTGGTAATTTTATCGAGCCATATGAAAACATAGTAAAATATATAAGTGATGATTATCTTAAAAACTTTGTAAAATTTTTATAAAGACTTGCTTTTGCAGGTCTTTAATATTTCTGCCCGTGGCACAGCTGGATAGCGCGCAAGATTCCGATTCTTGAGGTCGTAGGTTCGAATCCTATCGGGCAGACCAAAGCCCAAAAGGGTGAGAACCGCTGGTGAGATAATGAGTTTCCAAGAACGCTAGCCATAGGCGACGCGCGATTGGCTAAAACGAATTATGGGCAGAGCGGAGCGAGGACAAATCCTATCGGGCAGACCAAAGCTAGAATAAAAAATCCGAAAGCTTAAACTTTCGGATTTTTATTTTTACTTGTTTGCCTCAAAAACAATTTCAGCATTTAATATCATAGCGTTTCCACGACCATCTATAGCAATGTTTTGCCATTCTTGTTCTGTGCCCTCAAAGTAAATTGTTTTTAGTGAATCCCATCCCTCAAAAACGAACTCAGGAATTGCTTTAATGGTGATTGGAATGGTAATGCTTTCTACATGTTTTCCTGCGTGCTCAAGCTCGTTTGTCCAAACATCACAAATACTGCTAAGAGATAACCATTGATAGTATGAGCTTCCAACAAATGCATATGGGCTTATTTCGTAAGCTTGAGAATCAAAGCTACTTGGTAAAATTACATTTGTGTCTTTTCCTATGTAGTTGGTAAGATAAACCTTATTATCACCTACATAGAAAACAAAATCATCCTTCACTACCGTTCTTGAAGAGTCTATTTCGTTGCTTATTGATAGTGCGTGCTCAGCAATAAATCCATAATCAGTTGAGCCTATTGTAAATGAAAGCATGCTTAAATTATTAATGTGATATAAGCTGAAGCATCCCTCGAATGCGAAATCTAGTATTGTAGGGTTAGTGGATAGAAGTGTTATTTCGGTAAGTCCAGAATATGCAAAGGCTGAAAGCCCAATGGTTTCAACACTTTCTGGAATTGTGATTTTATATAAGCTTGTGTCCTGCGAAAAAGCAGTTTCAGAGATAACCTTTAGTGTTGATGGAAGAGTTACAGATTCAAGCTTTTGACAGAAGTGGAATGCCATATTACCAAAGCTTTCGATGCCATCCTCAATAATAACGCTTACAAGGTCGCTATATGCAAATGCGCTATTGCCAATTTCGCAATTCTTTGGAATAGTAACCTCCTTCAAGCTACTGTATTGGAAAGCAGAATCCTTTATCTTTTTCAAGCCGTCGTGAAGAATAATGTGCTCTAGCTTTGCATCAAAGAAGGCGTTTTCTTCAATAATTTGAACACTTGGTGGAAGGGTAAAGGTGTCAAAGCTGTTGTTGGGTGCATACTGAATAAGCACACTCATATCCTTATTATATAGATTACCCTCATACGACGTTAGATATGGGTTGTTTAGCGAAACTTCAATTTCCTTTAAATTTGCGCAATCTGAGAAGGATATGTATTGATATGCTATTTTATCAATAACTGTTGATGGTAGATATACATATTCTAATGATGAAGATTTATTAAATGCGTTTCTTGCAACATATTCAATACCCTCGGAAACAATAACACGCTTAACTGTTTTATTGTATTCTATGAATCCACCGTTTATAGAAAGAACGTCATATCCTAAAACCTTTGACGGAATAGTAATTTCTGCGTTGCTTCCAAAGTATGCAAGAGCACCTAAAGAGCCGTTTTCAGTCTTTGCATACAAAACGCCATTATCAAAAACAAGATAATCAGATTGGAAGGATAATTCCTTTCCAAAGACAGTAGCTTCGGTGTATAGATAACTGAATAATGCATATATGTTGTAAATCTTTCCGTCAGCAGCGGCAAAGAAATATGCAGATGCGTCAAGCCCTTGGAAGTAGTATAAGCCGTTATTAAGACCAGTGCCGATTGATTGAGATGACCCATCTGGAAAGATAACACTATCGTTTCCGTGCTTTATTTCGATAATATCTAGATACCAGTCGTTAATAATAGTGGTGCTAGAAACTAATGAAATCTTTCCGTCGCCAGTATTGTAAATGTTTCCGTCAGAATAAAGGAACTGGTGTATGCCACCGAGCATTGAAAAATCGATTTCGTCAATTAAAACCTCAAGTCCGTTTACTTCAAAGGTTATTGCATGTTTGCCAAGCTTATCAGCATCCATACTCTTGTAATCTCCGCTAGAGGAAACACCCCATGTTGGGTCATAGAAAAGAACATCACCATTTGATAGATAAACCGTAACCCAAGCGTGAGTTGAGAATGTAAATGTTTCCTTTAGTATAGATTCTAGTGTTTCTGGATTTCCCAAGAGTGTCATTCCACGAGTATAGAATGAGGTAACATCTATAGCTGATAGCATATCGTGCATAAGTCCAACATAACCAGCACAAACTGCACGCTTGCTTTTAAATACTTGATATGGGTAGCTATAGGTAGCATTGTCGTCATAAACAATATTGTTTATGATGTAATCGTAAATAGCCTCAACCTTTTCGATTTCAGTTTGGCAATCCTTTGTTAATTCAAGGGTGAAGCTTTTAATTTCTGCATAATGCTCCATATTTAATGTGTACGGAATTTGAAGAATATCGGAGTGTCCCTTATCGTTGAATAGCTTTACTATTTGTTTTGTCAATTCAACACTTTCATAGGCTGTTTTATTTGCATAATCCTTAAGTGAAAGGTCGGGAATAACATCGGAAAATTCCCCTCTATAAAGAGGTTGACCAGCAAATAGCAGTCCATTGCCAAATCCTTCGGATGCTTCACTTGGAATAAGAGTAACAGCCCCACCGCCGTTTATAGTGAAAGAATTGTGCTCGGTCGATGGTGCATTTCCTTCGAAATAAATATTCTTTATGGATTCGCAGTTGTATATGCAAAAATCTCCAATTGATTCAACATCTGAGGAAAAAACAATAGATGATATATTCTTAAAGAAGTTAACATTTTTAACACAGAATATGTTTTCGCCAAAAACAAGCGTATCAATGCTTTCGTCATCTACCTTTTTGCCTACAATAGTAGGATTTCCAGAAGATCCTTCTACGTAGCAATGGTATTCCATCTTGTCGGATGAGTCAATTGTTAATACGTTTTTGCCATCCTCTATCGAATATGTGTAGTAAAGTGTAATTTTGGGAATAGGCTTTGTTTCTGTTTCGCCACAAGCTCCGCATTTACGCACCCACGCACCATCTGAGGATGATGTAGGATAATAAGAAATTTCCCATTCACCAAATGAGTGGTCAAGCGTATCTACAAAATCGAATACTTCAGAAACTCCACATTCGCAGTAGCCAATTGTATATCCTTGTTCAGTACAGGTTGGCTCAAACACTTGTGTATTTTCATAATAGTGAGGATATGGACCCACGAAGTCGGTTTTTATTTCATCTCCGCATATGCATACATAAATTAAGTATCCTTCTTGTGTGCAGCTTGCTCTTACTTGGTCGAAGAGTATATCATACACATGCTCGTGAGGGGCAACAACATTTGTGTCGGTTTCGGTTTCTATTTCAGTTTCGGTTTCAGACTCGGTTTCTGTTTCAACAACGTCTCCAGGTGCTTCTATACTTGTGTCGGATTCTAAATTATCGTTTGTATCCGTCTCAGAATCCATCTCTGTTTCGGAATCGCTGTCAGCCTCGGTATTATCACTTGCTTCAGTATCACTAGTAGTTTTATCAGCTTCTAAAGAAGAGTCAGTTTCATTTTCAGTATCCGATGATTCTTCCTCTTCGTCCTCGTCATTTTTATCCGTTTTTGTATCGGTGAAAATATTCGAAATATTATTTGTATTTGTGTCTTTGTCGGTTGGCAAATTACATGCAGAGAAAATGCAAGTAAGCGCAACTAACAAAGT
>JAZNFR010000083.1:0-3154 GCA_045576055.1 Eubacteriales bacterium | reverse complement strand
GGTGATATTCTAAATTTAAGCCCACAAAGCTCATCATTAATGTATCCATCGCCATATATTGTTTTGAATTTTGCCTTTTCAAGTGCAAAATCTTTGTCCTTATATACGGAATACAAAACTGTTTTTATGTTATCGAATTGTGACACAACGTTTGTTGCATATTTTACAACATCCGTTTCTTTCGAAAAAATAGGGCAAACCATAATTTCTTCATTTTTTAAGGATTTTCGCAAATATATGGCACGCAATGGTGCATTTTTATAAAATTCCACAGTATAATCTGCTATTTCATCAAAAGTATCATCATTCAAAAGACATTTTCGATGCTCAACAAGTTTATTTGTGCCATTCTCCATATATCCATATTTGCCGTTTTCAACAAAATATACGACCTTATTTCTATACTTTTCAGACACAGGGGAGACAATTTTTTCGATTCGAACCTCTAGCCCATTCTTTAAAAGCACCGAACGAAGATAGTTTTCCTTCACCTTATTTTCAAAATCAACATTACAATGTAAAAAGCTACATCCACCACATTCACCAAAGGCAGAGCAATGTGGTACTTCTCTGCTTTTTGAAGTAAAATTCAAATTAACCTTCTTTGCATATGCAAATTTTTTGTGCACCTCTGTTATTTGAATCTGACATTCTTCTTTAGTAAGCGCCTTTTCAACAAAAACAACCATTCCATCAATATGGCATATCCCATTTGCAAAAATGTTGGTATCTTCAATTTTTACAGTAAACACATCGTTTATTCTTACCATATTTTCATTCCTCTCTTGAAAAGACTTAACAATTATATTATAATATATTCGGCAACTAATTTCAACAGCTTATGAGAGGTTTTATATGTTTTTATGCCCTATATGCAAGCAAGAGCTTGTAAAACACGAAAAGTCCTTAAAATGTCCCTTGAACCATTCCTTCGATTATGCTAAAAGTGGATATGTAAACTTGTTAAACCCAGGTAAAAAGAACAATTCAAAGGCTGGGGACTCTAAAGAAATGATTGATGCACGTAGCACTTTCTTTAAAAGCGACGCATATGAACCTATTTCTAACATGCTTTCCCAAATCATTTCAAATATAGACAACACCATTATTGTCGACGCAGGATGTGGCGAGGGCTACTACACGAAAAAACTTGCAAAATTGAACACTGGGTCAATTGTTTTCGGATTTGATATGTCAAAATTCGGTTGTGAACACGGAGCCAAGGAAGCAAAACGAGATGGAATAACAAATCTTAACTATGCAGTGTCTAATATTTTCGACTTGCCTCTTCCAAGCGAATCTGTTGACGTAGTTACAAGCCTTTTCGCTCCCGTTGCCCATAACGAAAATTTCCGAATATTAAAAAGTGGCGGATATATGATAGTTATTTCTGCAGGTGTTGAACACTTAAACGGCTTAAAAGCGGTTTTATATGATATTCCGTACTCTAATGAGGAAAAGATACTAAACTTCGAGAATTTTGAGCTTATAGACGTCAAAAACCTTAAGTACGAGGTTCAGCTGCATGGCAATTCAACAATAACCTCCCTGTTTACTATGACCCCTTACTATCATAGAACAAGCTTAAAAGATAAAGAAAAACTATACTCTATAGAACAGCTCAACACAACCATTGAGGTTAATTATGCTATATACAAAAAACAAAAAGCACCTCTTTTTTGAAGTGCTTTTTTATTTTTTAAATTTATAAATTATATTGTGATATCTTATTCGTCTGCCTTTTCTCAATTGCGACTTGACATATTTTTTATATTCTTTGGATTCGATATCTACTTTTTCGTCATCTCTATAAATGTCCTTAACCTTCGCTAAAATATGTCTATCTTGAACCCCGTATTCAAGTGAGGTTTGATTATCACCGCATATTATGTAATTATCCTTTTTTGCATTAATCACACGATGAAGTATAAATTTTCCACCATCGCGCCTATGTAGCACTATATCACCTTTTTTAATATCTTGTGGGGAAACAAGAACGATCGTATCTACACCCGGTCTTAAAAGTGGAAGCATACTTGTCCCATTTGGCGTTATACGAAATTCACCTCCAGAGGAGATAACCTCGTCAATTATATGCCAAATATCATTCAAATCTACTTTATCCCTCAAGAATATTATCTCCTTTTAATCGTTCAACGAATGATTTAACATCCTTTTCAACGATCTCTCTTTCAGCGCCTTCCCAATCAACAAGCATCTTTTCAACAATTGCTTCCTCAGTTGTTCCTTCAGTAAGCATTTGCCAAATATATTTGCCAGTTTCATTAAGTGTTATAATGCCAGTAAAAGTTTTACTAAGCTCACCAACAGCAACAACAAATGTTTTGTCCGCTACATCTCTTAAAATAAATCCTTCTTTAATTTTCATATTTTCCTCCAAACATATTTTCGTAAGCTATTACTGCTGCTTCTAAAGAAATATTACATTTAAGCTTCCAAAGAGCAACCTTTTTTAACATTTTATCAACTAAATCAAAGGTTTTAGTTACGCCAAATGAATCACCTGGTATGAGAATTTGCTTCATAATCATTGAAACAGAATCATTTGGTGATAGCTTTTCTATTTGATTAACCTCGCCTCTTTCAAGAAAACATAGGTTTTCAAATTTTGCTTTTGTATTTGTATTCCACATTTCCTTGCCACACCACGGAGTGCCATAAACATACAATTCGCTGTCGATAAATCTTAATATTGGCTTATCTCCGTTTATAACATAAGCCTTATCGCCAAGTAGTCTCTTCCACAATGCTATATGTGTGCTCTTGCCTGTACCACTTTTTGCTGTAAAAGCAACTGCTTTATCTTCAACACCTATTACTGCGGCATGCATAACAAACGCATCATATTTAAGAAGTGTTAAACAAATCTGTCGATAAATTGATATATTTTCAATATATCCATCTGAATAAAGTTGCTCGTCGCTAACATTTTTACGCTCGTTTTCTATCGCCTCAACACTTGATTCAACCGTAAAATCTGTGTCTTTTCCTTCGTAAATATAGTCTTTGCACACGTTTTCTACATAACTATGTACATTTTTTATCAAAATAGCAATTTCGGCAATCTTAATTTTAAACATAATCCCTTGTGTGCAAAACTCCTTTCGAGAGCATTTTTCTTCATTTTGCATTA
>JAZNFR010000082.1:0-6270 GCA_045576055.1 Eubacteriales bacterium | reverse complement strand
TGTTATGGCTGAGCTCACCGACTCATGGAGTGCTACAGGCTTAAAGAACATTTTTGGTGAACAAGTAAAGGTTACAGAGATGCAATCTGAGGCTGGTGCTGCTGGTACAGTACACGGCTCACTCGCTGCTGGTGCCCTTACAACTACTTACACAGCATCACAAGGCTTGCTCCTTATGATTCCTAACATGTACAAGATCGCCGGTGAGCTTCTTCCAAACGTAATTCACGTTTCAGCTCGTTGTGTAGCTTCCCACGCTCTTAACATTTTCGGAGACCACTCCGACGTATACGCTTGCCGTCAAACAGGTTATGCTATGATGGCTTGCACAAACCCACAAGAGGTTATGGACCTTGGTGCAGTTGCACACTTGTCCACAATCAAGGGTAGAGTTCCTGTTCTTAACTTCTTTGATGGCTTCCGTACCTCACACGAAATTCAAAAGATTGAGGTTTGGGACTACAAGGATCTTGAAGAAATGGTTGACAAGGATGCTATCAACGCATTCCGTGCTCGTTCAATCAACCCAGAGCACCCAGTTCTTCGTGGTTCTGCTGAAAACGGCGACATCTTCTTCCAACATAGAGAAGCTTGTAACCAATACTACGATGCATTCCCAGCAATCGTAGAAGACTACATGAATAAAGTAAACGAGAAAATCGGTACTGACTATAAGCTCTTTAACTACTACGGCGCACCTGATGCTGAAAGAGTTATCGTTGCTATGGGTTCAGTATGTGACGTTTGCGAAGAGGTTATTGATTACCTAACAGCAAAGGGCGAAAAGGTTGGTCTTGTTAAGGTTAGACTATATCGTCCATTCGTTGCTGAGAAGCTTGTTGAGGCTATCCCAGCTACAGCTAAGAAGATTGCTGTTCTTGATAGAACTAAGGAGCCAGGCTCACTTGGTGAACCACTTTACCTCGATGTTGTTACATCACTCGCTATTAAGGGCGTACAAGCTAAGGTTGTTGGCGGTCGTTACGGTCTTGGTTCTAAGGACACAACACCTGCTTCAATCTTCGCAGTATATGAGAACCTAAACGCTGACGAGCCAAAGGCTAACTTCACAATCGGTATCGTTGACGACGTTACAGGTCTTTCACTTCCTGAAACAACAAACGTTGACACCAGCGCTAAGGGTACAATCTCTTGCAAGTTCTGGGGTCTTGGTGGTGACGGTACAGTTGGTGCTAACAAGAACTCAATCAAGATTATCGGTGACTACACAGATAAGTTTATTCAAGCTTATTTCCAATATGACTCAAAGAAAACAGGTGGTGTTACAATTTCTCACCTTCGTTTCGGCGATTCAGCTATTAAGAGCCCATACTACATAACAAAGGCTGACTTTGTTGCATGTCATAACCCTTCATACATGCTCAAGGGCTACAAGATTGTTAATGACGTTAAGCCAGGTGGTACATTCCTCCTCAACTGTCAATGGACAGAGGCTGAGCTTGACAGTCATCTTCCAGCAGAGGTTAAGAAGTATATCGCAGAGAACAATGTTCAATTCTACATTGTAAACGCTATTGACAAGGCTATCGAAATCGGAATGGGTAAGAGAACAAACACAATTCTCCAATCCGCATTCTTTGCACTTGCTAACATTATGCCTATCGACGAGGCTATCGAAAAGATGAAGTATATGGCTAAGAAGTCATATCTCAAGAAGGGCGAAGCAGTAGTTGAAATGAACTACAAGGCTATCGACGCTGGTAAGGAAGCTCTCGTTAAGGTTAACGTTCCTGCAGCTTGGGCAACTCTTGACGTTGTTGATACTAAGGAAACAGTTGAAGGCAAGCGCCCAGAGCTCGTTAAGTATGTTGAAAACGTACTTCTTCCTGTATCTAAGATGGAGGGTGACAAGCTCCCAGTTTCTGCATTTGTTGATTACGTTGACGGTACATTCCCACAAGGTGCTGCTGCATACGAAAAGCGTGGTGTTGCAGTTACTGTTCCAGAGTGGATTCCAGAAAACTGTATCCAATGTAACCAATGCTCATACGTATGTCCACACGCAACAATCCGTCCATTCGCTATGAACGCTGATGAGGCTGCTAATGCTCCTGAGTCAACTAAGTTCGCAGCTAAGATGATCGGTAAGGGATGCGAGGACTACAAGTTCACAATCGCTATCAGCCCACTTGACTGTATGGGTTGTGGTCTTTGTGTTAACGTTTGTCCAGTAGCTCTCAAGGCTAAGGCAAACGGCACTCCAGAAAAGACACCTATCAGAATGGTTCCACAAGCTACTCAGCTTGACCAACAAGCAGCATTTGACTATGCAGTTGCTAACGTATCAAAGAAGGAGCTTCCATTCCAAGAGGTTTCCGTTAAGGGTAGCCAATTCAACCAACCACTCCTCGAGTTCTCAGGCTCATGTGCTGGTTGTGCTGAAACATCATATGCACGTCTTATCACTCAGCTCTTTGGTGAGAGAATGTACATCTCTAACGCAACAGGCTGTTCATCCATTTGGGGTGGCTCAGCTCCTGCAACACCATACACAGTAAACAAGGATTCTCTCCGTGGTCCAGCTTGGGCTAACTCACTATTTGAGGACAACGCAGAGCACGGTCTTGGTATGTACCTCGGTCAAAAGACTCTCCGTGAAAAGCTTATCCGCAAGGTTGCTGAAATGGCAGAAAGCGACAAGGCTTCTGACGAATTCAAGGCAGCTGCAAAATCTTACCTTGACACAGTTGACGACGGTAAGGCAAACGAAACAGCTACTAAGGCTCTTATTGTTGAGCTTGAAAAGGCTGAGGCTGCTGGTTGCCCAGTAGCTAAGGAAGTTCTTGCTGATAAGACATACCTCTCAAAGAAATCCGTATGGATCTTCGGTGGTGACGGTTGGGCTTACGATATTGGATTTGGTGGTCTTGACCACGTTCTTGCTTCTGGCGAAGACGTTAACGTAATGGTATTCGATACTGAAGTATATTCAAATACAGGTGGTCAAGCTTCTAAGGCTTCTAACCTCGGTCAGGTTGCTCAATTTGCAGCAGCTGGTAAGGCTATCGGTAAGAAGAACCTTGCTGAAATCGCTATGTCCTATGGCTATGTATATGTAGCACAAATCGCTATGGGTGCTGACCCAGCTCAAACAATCAAGGCAATAGCTGAGGCTGAGGCTTATAAGGGCCCATCACTTATCATCGGTTATGCTCCATGTGAAATGCATGGTCTTAAGGGTGGTATGACAAACTGCCAAGGCGAAATGAAGAAGGCTGTTGAGGCTGGTTACTGGGATCTCTTCAGATACAACCCACAACTCAAGGCTGAGGGCAAGAACCCATTCTCACTTGATTCTAAGGAGCCAACAGGCGACTACCGTGCATTCTTGACAAACGAAACACGTTACAGCCGTCTTGCTCAACAATTCCCAGAAAGAGCAGAAAAGCTCTTTGCTGCAAGTGAAGAGGCTGCTAAGGCTAAGTACGAAAGACTTAAGAGATTTATCGAGCTCTACAAGTAATAAATACTTAAAAACAAATATAAAAAGCCACGAGAAATCGTGGCTTTTTTGTTTGTGTAATGCGGGAAGGGAGACCTTTCCCCTACGGTGTGCCGCTAAATTCATTGGTTATTTGTAGGGGAGACATTGACACTCGAAAACATTAGATCCATTCGACTCACTTTGCTTGCATGCCTTTCTATATTGACAACTATCGATATTTGATTTATAATTAAATTATAAAGATTTTATTAGGAGAGAAAAAATGAAAAACAAGAGATTATTACGCATTTTGGCGCTTGCTTTATCAGCAATATTTGTACTTTCGTTATGCTCTTGCTTTGGCGATTCGTCTAAAAACGACAGTGGCACAGACACTAACACTGGTAGTAAAACAGTAACTCTTAAATTCGATGCAAATGGCGGTGAAATCGTAGAGGGCAAGAAAAAGATAACCGCAACGGTAGGCGAAAAATTCAAAAAATCACAATTGCCCGAGGTGGAAAGAGAAGGCTATGAGTTTGAATGCTGGGAGGATGAGGACGGCGATGAAATAGACATACCGTTTATAGTGCCAAATGAAAACACTACATATTACGCAAGATGGAAAGAGGCGGATGGTAGCAGCTCAAACATTGGCAGTGATACGAGCATAAACAGTGGAACAAGCTCGGATTCTAACAGCGAGTCCGATACAAACACGGATGGAGACCCAAGCGATAATTACGCAGAAAACAACTCAAAAATTATGATTGGTCTTTCAGGCCCACTTACTGGCCCTGCTTCAATGTATGGTATCTCTGTAAAGAACTCTATAGAAATGGCAATTGAAGAAATCAATGCTAACGGTGGATTCAACGGTATAGAATTTGATTTTTTAATGCTTGACGACCAGCACGACCCATTGTACATCACAAGTAACTATGCAAGCCTTTATGAGAGCGGAATGCAGGTTTCCCTCGGCACTGTTACAACAAGGCCGGGTCTTGAATTTAAGAGCTATGCTCAAGCAGACAATGTGTTCTTTTTAACACCATCTGCAACGGGTGACCAAATTCCTGAATTTGCAAATGGTTACCAAATGTGCTTTTCTGACTCTAATCAAGGTATAGCGGCCGCTAAGACCTTTAACGACATCTATAAAGGGAAGAAGATAGGTATTTTCTATAAGGAAGACGATGACTACTCAGTTGGTATAAAAAATAAGTTTTTAGAGACAATTGATTCTTCTTTTGGCATTACTATAGCTTCATTCAACGATGCAACAGATTCAATGTTCACACAACAAGTTTCTGAGCTTAAGGACTGTGATGTAATCTTTATGCCTATATACTACGATCCAGCAGCTCTCTTTATGAAGCAAGGCAATGGTATAGTTAAGGCAGATGCTATCTACTATGGTTGTGACGGTCTTGACGGTATCGACGCAATTATGGACTTTGACATCAACTCAATCACACAAGGCGTTTCATACCTTTCACACTTCAACATAAGTGCAACTGAGGGTGCAGCTAAAACATATATTGATGCTTACAAGGCTAAGTATGGCACAGACGCCCCACTTAACCAATTTGGCGCAAGCGCATACGACTGTGTATACGCAATTTTTGAGGCTATGAAATTTGCAGACTCAATGGACATCGAAATAAAAGCGAACATTTCACCATCAGAGCTTTGCGAAATTTTAAAGAAAGTATTTGACAACGAGTATTTCTCATATAGAGGAATTACAGGTCTTCCAGAAATAGACGGCAAGTCAACAATTACTTGGACAGATGAAAATGGCAATCCAACAGGTGGATATGTCAATAAATACGGAGTCCTCTATGTTGTAAAGGAAGTAACAGATTAACTTAATACTTATACAATCAAAAAAGCCACGAGCAATCGTGGCTTTTTTGTTGTCATACACAATAAAATTAACAAAATTGTCATAAATTAGTGATATACTAAAAGGTAGTTAATTAATATTAAGTTAATATTAAAGTGGTATCATATAGCGAAATTTAAAAAAGGAGGCGGAGGTATGGAGCTTTATCGTGTTGGTATCGACATCGGCTCAACGACTGTAAAAATAGTAGCAATTGACGAAAATGACACTATCGTTTTCGGCAAGTACGAGAGGCATCTTTCTCACACAAAGGAGAAGCTCTGCCAACTTTTAAAGGAGCTTTATTCAACCCTTGGTGATATTAAAATCAAGGTTAAAATCACAGGCTCTGGCTCTATAAATCTTGGCGAGGCACTTGGTATTGGCTTTGTCCAAGAGGTTAGCGCAGTTGCCGAGGCATTAAAGAAATTGGCGCCTAACACCGACGTGGCTATTGAGCTAGGTGGTGAGGACGCAAAGATAATCTACTTCGATGGCAACAATATCGAGGAGAGAATGAACGGCATTTGTGCAGGTGGCACAGGCTCATTTATTGACCAAATGGCGGCGCTTTTGCAAACAGATGCCAAGGGCTTAAATGAAGAAGCCAAGAATTACGAAAGAATTTATCCAATCGCTGCCCGCTGTGGGGTATTTGCAAAAACAGACATTCAACCACTTATAAATGAGGGAGCAAGCAAGGCAGATCTTTCTGCCTCTATTTTCCAAGCAGTAGTAAACCAAACAGTTTCTGGTCTTGCGTGTGGTAAGCCAATTCGTGGCACGGTTGCATTCCTTGGTGGACCACTCCATTTCTTGACAGAATTAAAGGCTTCATTTATTAGAACCTTAAAATTAACACCCGAAACAACAGTTGACCCAGATAATTCCCATCTTTTTGCCGCATTTGGCTCAGCGCTTGAATCAAACGATGCAG
>JAZNFR010000081.1:0-1872 GCA_045576055.1 Eubacteriales bacterium | reverse complement strand
TCATATCTTGTTACTGTTGGACCTCTTGTAATATCTGAAACCTTTGTCCATGTTTTGAACTCATTTAAGGTTTCAACAATGATTTTTGCATTTTCTTGAAGCTCAGCCTTAACTTGTGCACTGTTTGAATTATCAACTGGCTCTTGTAAGAACTGAATTGGTGGGAATTTATAATTTCTCTTGATCGCCTTTTTCTTTGGAGGCTGTTGTGGTGCTTTCTTTGCACCTTGATGGTCAAGAGGAATACAGTTGGAATTATCAACAAAATCGTTATTTAAGGTTTCAGCTGCCTTATTTGGGTCAATTACCTTTTTAGCATTATCTATAAGCTCGTCAAGGTAACCAAATTCATCAACTTGTGCTTGTGGTACTGATTGTGCCACTTGTGGTGTTACCTCGGCATTTGCCACCGCTGCAGCACCTACAGCTTCTGGTGCGATTGCTTGTCCAACTGATGAAACAACTTGCGCACCACTTACCGCAACAGCTTGTGCACCATTAACTGCGCCCTCAACATATGGAACGAGCTGAGGCTTTTCGTCTATGTCCTCTTCATTATCTTCTGCCTTTGGCTGTTCTCTTTGTGGGTTATAATCGAATGAAGAAATGGAAGCAACTGCATATTTTTCTATTTCAAAATCGTCGTCGTTTTCGTAATCCCCTGTCATACTAAAGGATTCCTCTTTTTCTTCAACCTCGGCTTCTGATTTTTTCTTTTCTAAATAGCTATCAGTAAAATGAGAATCCTTTTTCTCTTGAACGTGAGTATCGCTTTCGATACCTTCCTCCGCCTCGCGAATCTTAAAATATTCATCTAGGCTATCAATATTTTTTATAGCAGGAGTATCGTTATTCACTAAATATTCATCGCTATTTGAAAGATCGTCGCTGAATACATGGCCATATTCGTTTGCAGCAATTTGTGATGCAGAAACGAAAAGGCTTTCCTCTTTTTCCTTGCGTTCTCTTATATAGTCTTCATCATAAGGCTTTAATTGGTCAGATGCCGTACCACGAGAGCTTACGAGCTGCTCGTCAAAGCTTTCGTATTTTTCAGCTTCGCCCTCAACACTATCAAGCATAGGCTCGTCATTGTTTTGCATAATAAGCTCACGAAGGTCAACACCAACAGTTTGATTTTTCTTTGCAGCTTGAGCTAAACGCTTTTCAGCTTCTCTTTCAACATAGTCCTTACCGTCGTCATAAACATCAACTTTTTTACCTTTAACAGGCTTTGGTGCCTTTTCCTTTTTAGGCTTAGGCTCTTTTTCTTCGCCCTTATTGTGCTTTAGCTTAGCGAAAATTGCTTGAACCATAGTAACAGGTGTAATATTAAACATTTGAAGGAACATAAAGAGCAAAAGCACTAGAAGTATTCCTATGGCAATAAACTCGTGTGTAGCGAGACGCAAGAAATCTCCCAAGAGTGCGCCAAAAATACCACCGCCATGTAGAGCTAATCCATTTCTTCCTACATCAAATACAAAGTGAACATCGTAATTAACATGATATTTTTCGTACTCAATAAGATGTTGTATTGCAGAAATAGAAACCGCTGTAACAAAGCTACAAATGACACGCCTTACGCAGATTTTATGCTTAACATCATATTTCCAAACAAGCGCATGATAAATAAGCGCAATCGTGATAAATATGGTTCCTGCACCTGAGAAAAGCACCTTAAGGGGCGCAATGAGAGCAGAGCCCACCTTAACTGTCGTTTCTTCACTTGTTTTTATGTCTAAAAAGCCAAACAATGAAAACAAAACCACAACAAAAGCGATTGATAAAAGATATGGCATTAGTACACTAAGCACCCTTTTAACAATACGAATTTTGCTGACCTTCGGCTTTTTCGCAGGCTTTACTTCC
>JAZNFR010000080.1:0-1820 GCA_045576055.1 Eubacteriales bacterium | reverse complement strand
TTGAAAATGTGTCGCCTGTGCCGTGGAAGGAAGCATCAAGCGTATCGCGACAGTAATAGTGAGTTTTTCCGGTCTCGCTATCATAAAAATATGCACCCTGTGTCTTGTTTTGGTCAAAATGGATGCCGGTTAAAACTATCTTTTTAGCGCCCAAGTCAGCAAGTCTTTTGCATACGTTAAGAATGTAGCTTTCGTCATAATCCTCGGTGTATGGAATGTCAAGCAGGAACGAAGCCTCAGTGATGTTTGGCACAATCATATCAGCAACCGAGCAAAGGCGCGCCATATGGGAAGGAAACTCTTTGTCAAAGCCGGCATAAAGCTTACCCTTGTCAGCCATTGCTGGGTCAACAAATACGAATGTGTTTTCTCCTCTGAATTTTGAAATAAAATCAATAACGTAGTTGATTTGCTTTTCGTTTCCAAGATAGCCTGTATAGATGGAGTCAAATTTTATATCATATTCTTGCCAATGCTTTGCAATTTTTGGGATATCCTCATTCAAATCAGTAAATGTGAAGTTTTTAAAGCCACCTGTATGGGTTGAAAGAATTGAGGTTGGTATGATGGCACACTCAACACCCATAGCGCTAACAAGTGGTAATGCAACGGTGATAGAGCATTTGCCAAAGCAAGAAACATCTTGAATTGTTACGATTCTTTTCATAAAATCATCTCCTTATAAACTAAGATAGTTCCAATTATATACCCATAAAAAGCTGTTGTCAATATAAAATATGTATTTAAATAAAAAAATTGTCCGAAATTCTTGACAGTATAAATATTTATTGATATAATGATGTATATTACTTTAGTTAAATAAAGTGTTATTTTGTTATAAGGCAGGTACTGATTATGAAAAAGACATTGTTTGAAGGCGTTGCAACCGCCCTTGTTACTCCAATGAATAGTGATGGTAGCGTTGACTACGTAGCTCTTGATAAATTAGTTGACTGGCAAATTAAAGAGGGTGTTTCTGCCCTTGTTGCTTGTGGTACAACTGGTGAGGCTTCAACTCTTACTGACGAGGAGCATAGAAACGTTATCGCAAGAGTTGTTGAAAAGGCGGACAAGCGTGTTCCGGTTATCGCTGGCACAGGCTCAAACGACCTTGATTATGCTTTATCTCTTACAAAATATGCTTGTGATGCTGGTGCTGATGCAGTTTTGACTGTAACTCCATATTACAACAAGGCAACTCAAGCGGGACTTATAAAAATGTACAACATTTTGGCTGATGCAAGCCGTGCACCAGTTATCCTTTATAATGTGCCATCTCGTACAGGCGTTAATATTGAGCCTTCAACATACAAGGCACTCGCTGACCACGAGAACATTATCGCTATTAAGGAAGCGAATGGAAACATCAGCAAAATTGTTGAAACCATGTCATATGTTAACGGCAAATTAGACCTTTATAGTGGTAACGACGACCAAATCGTTCCTCTTATGTCACTTGGTGGCAAGGGCGTTATCTCTGTTGTTTCTAACATCTTGCCAAGAAAGACATCAGAGCTTTGCGCTAAGTTTTTAAGTGGCGATATCAAGGGTGCAGCTGATATTCAATACGATTTACACGCAGTAATTGATAGCCTATTCTCTGAGGTTAACCCAATTCCTGTTAAGGCTGCAATGGCTAAAATGGGCTTTGGTACAAACACATTAAGACTTCCTTTAACCCCAATGAGCGAATCAAAATATGAGGTTATGCTTAAGCTTATGAGAGAGCAGGGGCTTGACGTATGATTAAGGTTTTAGTCCACGGCTCTGGCGGAAAAATGGGTGGAGACGTAATGGCTGAAATTGCCAAAAGCGACGAT
>JAZNFR010000079.1:0-3691 GCA_045576055.1 Eubacteriales bacterium | reverse complement strand
ATTAATAATTAATTATTAATAGCTTATGAAGCTCTAAATTATCTACTGTAAACTTAAGCACACCATTTTCTTGTTTGAAGGAGATGTCTTCGCCAGTAACTGGGTTAACTATACTCTTTATTGCTTCAACGATTTTCACCTCTATCTCAATTCCACTAACCTTAGGGAAATCCTCAAGTAGGCAAACATTTCCACGATTAACAGGTGGTGCATAAAGCAAGTGAAGTGCATAGAATTTTTCATCAATGCTCTTTCTCAATCTTACTCTGCCGCAAGAATAGAAGTTTTCGACCTTAAGCATTTTATCATATATCTTCTCTATTGATTGCATAATATATTTTTGCAAAATAAAGTTTCCAGTGCTGTTATATGACGAGAAGATTGGATGAGCAAAGTATAATACATTTTCACTTTTAACAAGTGCAGGATATTCAGCCACTTCATCCTTAAAAGGCGTGTTTTTGTGTCCACAGTAATGTCCTGCTGTACGGCTAAAATATGGCTCTCTAACTGTTGCCAATACCTCGCCCTCGCACTTTGTCTTATAAGCGCTTGCATAGGAAAGGAATGGTGTTGTAATTTCATCAATCGGACATTCGATATAGTCAATATCAAACTTTGATGGCTCAATTTTTTTAATTCCTATTTCCTCAAAACCACTTTCACAGCTACAAACAATTTTTCCACCACGTTGTGTGTATTTTTGAAGTGCTTTTTTATCTTCGTCAGTCAATTTTACCTTGTCTGGCAAAATTATAAGATTATATTTTGACAAGTCCTCACTTGAATCTATCGCATCAAATTCAAGATGCATAATTTGAAGTAGCTTTGAAGCACCAAGGTCGGCTTCTGTATGTCCCATCCAAAGTGCAATATCAGTATATGCTTTAGTGTTTTCTGAATACTTTTCAATCTTAGTTACATAATCAAAGGCATGACCGATTATTGCATATGTACTTTTATCAATAAGACCATTAGGATGCAAGTGGTCACCAACTGAAATAGATGCGCCGATACTTAACATATCTGCACACTCGTATCTTAAGGCTTCCTTGTTCTTAAATCCTCCAAATTCACCCCATGCGTGGTGGAACTTGCCAGTCATACCAAGATAAAACTTACCAAATTTTTCAAAATACTTAGCACGCAATGGCATAAAATCATATCCACCCCAAGCTGTTGGCAAATCCTCAAGCTCAAAGTGGGATTGAACAACGCCATATTCAGGTCTATTCATATCAGCTGCACCATTATAGAAAACGTGTGCATCCTTATTATAGCTATGAATAATATCGTTAAGCTCACTATAAAACTCAATACGCTTTATACGATAATATTTTTGCGCATCTTCATATTTTTCAGGATCTAGCCCCATTTCGATCATTCCAGCCTTACAAGAATCACAAACGCAAGCATCCTTCATAAGACAAATATCATAGAAAACACCGTCAGAAACATCAAAATTCTCACAAACCTCACGGGTAATCGCCTTTAAATGCTCACTATATCCACCAATTGGACAAAGCGTTGCCCAGCTACAATCATAAAGAGGTGTTTCTGGATCCATATCAGGTGTTGGAACAGTTCCGAAGCGAACAGGCTTTTTGGTCCAAAAATCAACGTGTTGCCATTCTGGATGCTCTTCTGCATCCTTTTGTGACCAACCCATTGTAATATAAATAGGCGCTTTTATACCAACGCTATGGCAAGCATCTATTTGCTCCTTCAAAAGATTAAATTTAAGGTGTGGATGCATTGTTGACACCTTTGAAGGATAGTATGTATATCCGTGGTGACATTTTGCAAAAACTGTAATCAAATCAACATGTGCGTCTTTCAAGGTTTTTGCAAACTCTTCTTTATTAAACTTTTCTCCAATACCTGTAATGACAGGACTTGTATGGAAATCAAGATGTACACATTTCATAAAAATGGCTCCTTTGCTAATATTTAATATAAATTAATTTTACCATATTTTACTTATACTTTCAACAAAAATTTGCTTGACTACGCTATTTTTTAATGGTAAAATTTAATTAATAAACAAAAAGGAGTTACTAAATGAATATTGCAATTATAAGTGGTGCGTCAAGTGGTATCGGATATTGCCTTGCAAAAAATTTAGATAAGCTTTCATTTGATGAGCTTTGGTTGATTTCTTCAAGCGAATCAAAGCTAACTAAAGTTAGTAAAGAGTTAACTACTAAATCCCGTATTTTCGCCCTAGATTTATCAAAAAAAGACTCCTTTAACATAATAAGTGACTCATTAATCAAAGAAAATCCAAATGTTAAATATCTAATTTGCTCAGCAGGTGTTGGTTACAATGGTAATTTTGAAGAAATTTCGCGTGATCAAATTGGCAAAATGATTGATATAAATGTACGTGCTTTAACAGAACTGACCACCATCGTTCTTCCATATGTAAATAATGGTGGCAAAATCATTCAAATCGCTTCAAGTGCTGGATTTATGCCACAGCCATCGTTTGCTGTTTACGCTGCTACAAAATCATATGTCATAAGCTTTTCACGCGCACTGCGTCATGAATTAAAAAAACAAAAGATATCTGTAACTGCAGTTTGCCCTGGACCTGTTGATACACCTTTCTTTTCTGGGCTTGAAAATGTTAAGGAATATAAGAAAAAATATGCAATTTCTCCAGAAATCGTCGCTAAAAAAACGCTTAAGGCGGCAAAAAAACGTAAAGAGCTTTGCGTTCCAACCTTTTCTATGAAAATGGTACATCTTGCTTCCAAGGTTGTTCCTACATCAATAATTATGAAATTTTATAAATAAAACACGATGGCAGTGGCCATCGTGTTTTTTATTAATAGTTTATTGTTTTCATATAATCAATTGATTTTTTCATGCATTCCATAGGAGTTAATCCCATTGATGGGCTATCCATTTCAGCTACAACCCAATCAGCGCCTGCATCCTTTGCTGCATCTACAATAGATTGAATATTTTGCTTACCATAGCCAAGAGGTCTAAATTCAAATGTGGATTTAACCTCTTTTTTCTCGCTCTCAATGCCGATAAGCTCATACATATTCTCATTTTTATCGCCATCAAAGTCCTTGAGATGTACAACAGGTGCACGTCCTGTATATTTGCGAACATAATCGCTTGGGTTTTCGCCACCAACATTTACCCAGCAGGTATCGAGCTCGGTTTGAAGAATATCCGCTGGAATCTCATTATAAAGTGCGTCTAAAACATATTCTCCATTTTCGGTTTTTTCGAACTCAAAATCGTGATTATGATAAAGAAGAGTTATACCATTTTCCTTGCAAGCCTTACCGATAACCTTCATATCTGAAACAATTTGTGGATATTTTTCCTTACCATAGCGTAAATCCTCTGGTAAATAAGGAATTACCATGTATTTGCAGCCGATTGTTTTATATGTATTTACTGCCTTTTCAATATCTGGAATTATATCCTGATATGCAACGTGCGCAGAAATAGGAACTAAGTCAAGCTTTTGGCACTCCTCCTTAATTTTTTCTGGATCATTACCATAAAGACCTGCAAATTCGCATCCATCATAGCCCATTTCCTTCACTTTTTTAAGTGTTCCAAAGAAATCCTTTTCCATTTCATCTCTAACCGAATAAAGTTGAATTGCTAATTTCATAATACACCTCTTAATATATCTCAATAAATTTTTTAACTATTTCAATAG
>JAZNFR010000078.1:0-2712 GCA_045576055.1 Eubacteriales bacterium | reverse complement strand
AGGCAAGCTGGAAAACACAGCCAAGGGAAATAATTGCAGAAATAACGCCAGTTGTTGCGTCAGAAATGCCAAGGGCTTTGGTTAACTCAGGCAAAAGCTCCTGCGCGAAAAATATGGATATTAAATACTCAAGCGCGGCTTCGATAATATATAAAACACGGCTTCTTTTATATGCTTTTTCCATTTTTGCGCCTCCTTTTTTTAAAAATCAACTACATTGTAGCATAAGAAGGGAGCATTTTTCAATAGGTTTTTATTAAAAATAAAAAGCCCGAATAATCGGGCTTTTCCTTTTACCAAACGTGAATATCTCCGTTTACGTATCTCCAATAGTTGCCATTTTCTTGTGGCTCTTCTTCACTATACCAATAATAAATGCATTTTCCATTCCAGTCATCTGACCAGCCACTTGGCTTTTGGGTTGCTTTGCAGTAAATTCTTGCATTGTCACAGCCGTAAAATGTACCGTTTCCTAATAGCTCACTTACAGACTCAGGAAGAACTACAATCTTTAGTGATTTACACTTATAAAATGCAAGTCCACCGATTTTGCCAACCGAATCAGGAAGAATTGCTGCTTTTATGCCACTTCCAAAAAATGCGCTGGAGCCAATTTCTTCAAGTCCAAATGGAAAATCTACATTTGATAGAATTGTGCAGTATTCAAACGCATTACCACCTATTTTAGTTAGAGTTTCGGGCAATTTTATAGATTCAAGTCCATAGCAATGGCTAAATGCTGCATATCCAATTTCCTCTGTGCCATTTTCAAAGGTCACACTCTTTAAGTGCTTATATCCAGCAAATGCACAATCGCTTACCTTTATTACACTTGCAGGAATTACAAGGCTTGTCAAAAGCTCATTTCCAATATAAAGCTCTGCATTTTGGAGCAAGAAGCGTCCACCGGCAAAGCTTATACTGCACCACTCCTGCACATTGCCGGAATAGTAAATTTGCTGCTCCGAGGGGTAAAATACATCAACGCCTATCTCAGTTAAGCTTTTGGGAAGAGTGATTTTACTTATGTTTTTACAGTATGCAAACGCACTGTCATTTATTTTTGTTATGCCCTCAGAAAGCTCAACGCTTTCAATTGAGCTAATGCCATAAAAGGCGCTTTTCTTAATTTCTGTCACGGTTTCTGGAATTTTAAGCTCCTTTACAAGCTCGCCGTTGAAATATAGCTCTTTTCCGAAATATGCGAAATATTCTCTGCCGTTTTCTTCCACACAAACGCTACAAAGGAATATACGGTCGCCCATTTCGATGGTGCACCAGTCTTCAAGCTCTCCAAGATAATTCACCTTGCTTAAATATTGGTTTGCAAATGCTTCTCTCTTTATCTCGGTTATACTGCTTGGAAGCTCAATTTCTGTTGCGCCTGTGTTTGAAAAGGCTTCTATTCCTATCGTGGAAACGCCCTCGGATATGGTGATTTTTTTAATTGAGCCAATGTTTGAAAATTGGAAATTGCCTATTTCATTTACGCTTGATGGAACTACAAGCTCGCTTACAAGCTCACCATTAAAGTACAGGCTTATCCCATTTGCATAACAGAAGGGGTTCCCTGAAAGGTCGATTTTGCACCAGTCTTCCACATCGCCTAAATAGTATATATTTATATACTCTTGAAAATAAGCAATCGCGCGTTGGTCTATATAGGTTATACTGCTTGGGATTACAAGGTCAAGCATTGTTTCTGCCAAAAAACCAACATCAATGGCTCTTTTTCCGATAGCTGTAACAGGCAATCCGTTATATGTGTCCGGTATAACTATTTTGGGGTATTTTAGTTCATATTCCTCAAACATAATTGAAACAAGCTCATAATTAAATACATCTATCAATGTGTATTCATTCGTCTCCTCGTTGAGGGAGAATTTTAAATCTTGAATTTCTGCTGCGTCTTTATTACATATAGTACAAACAAAATCGTCATTATATTTATGACCGAGAGGCGGGGTTGTTTTGTGGTTTTCCTCATATGAGCAAGCTGAACAGCTTTGGTAAAGCTCATATCCTACCTCTGAGCAGGTTGGCTCCTTTGGCATATGAACGATATATTTGTGGTCTGCAAGTGGAAGCTTTTCCCTCTCTATCAGCACATCTTCACATCTCTCACATTTCATACCCTCTGTATATCCATTTTTTGTGCAGGTTGATATTGTTGCAGGAATTGTTACCCAGCTGTGGCCAAGTGCACCTATCTTTTCCTGTTTTAACGGAACCTCGCCACAATTTTCACATTTAACTCCCTCAGTTAACCCACTAGATTCACAGGTAGGGCTTATCGCCTCTTGCTTAACCCAGTTGTGTCCAGTTGCTTTTATTCTTGTAGGAGGGATAAATACTTCCTTACAGGTGGAGCACATCTTACCCTCGGTAAATCCATCCTCAGTACAAGTGACAGCCTTTGCAGGAGTATAGCCTATGGTATGGACACACCCTGGTTCGATCACTGTTTCTTCATCAGTGTCCGTTTCGGTACTCTTTTCGGTTTCAGTATTCACTTCGGTTTCGGTGTTCACTTCAGTTTCGGTATTCACTTCAGTTTCGGTGTTTACTTCAGTTTCGGTGTTTACTTCGGTTTCGGTGTTTACTTCAGTTTCGGTGTTTACTTCAGTTTCGGTGCTTACTTCGGTTTCAGTATTCACTTCAGTTTCGGTGCTTACTTCGGTTTCAGTATTCACTTCAGTTTCGGTATTCACT
>JAZNFR010000077.1:0-12190 GCA_045576055.1 Eubacteriales bacterium | reverse complement strand
CTATTATTAAAAAGCAGTTATTTTAGAATAAGTGCTAGATGAATTAATTTTAACACACTTTATTTGCAGTTGCAAGATTTTTGTGCAAAATGTTTAGTTTTTTTCATAAAAAAATAAAAATTTGTGCAAAATGACGACAATTTAAAAACAAATAATAGCGAAAAGAGAATAAAAAATAGATAAAAAGGTTGTATCGATTTCAACTATGTGTTAAAATAAATGGTAATGAAATGTTTTTTGAGGTAACTATGATAAGCTATAACGAAATTAAGCACAATGAAAAAATAAAAGTTTATATTCAAAAGGCAGACCAGTCGCTTTTAAAGCTCGGCTTTACTGAGCATTCCTTTGCCCATGTTGGACTTGTTGCTAAAAGATGCGAGTATATTCTTTCAACCCTTGGATATAGCGAAAGAGAGATTGAGCTTGCAAAGATTTCTGCACATCTACACGACATTGGAAATATAGTTAACCGCCGTGAGCATTCGCAAAGCGGTGCGGTTATGGCATTTAGAATACTTGACAACCTTGATATGGATGCCGAGGAAATAGCTACTGTGGTTACAGCAATCGGCAACCACGATGAGGGAGAGGGAGAGGCTGTAAATCCAATAGCTGCCGCCCTTATACTTGCCGATAAGAGTGATGTTAGACGTACGCGAGTTAGAAATAGCGATATGACAAAATTTGACATTCACGACAGGGTAAACTATTCCGTTTATGAATCTAATATAGAAATAAATGAGGAAAAAACAAAAATTTTTTTAAAGCTAAAAATCGATACCGAGATTAGCTCGGTTATGAACTATTTCGAGATTTTCCTTGCTAGAATGATAATGTGCAAAAAGGCAGCAAGCACGCTAGGCCTTGAATTTAAGCTCGTAATTAACGAACAGGAGATAATATAATGCCAGAAATTTATACCGTTTCAAGCCTAGATAAGGTTCTTTTACACGAAAAACCCAAATCACAAAAAAGTGGAAAAATGGCAAAAAACGAAGTATTTTCGTTCCAAATTGCATATAAATATAGCCGTTTCGCAAACGATATAAAGGTAAAAATAGAAAGCCCTATAAAGGATTTTATTACCTACCGTCAGGTGGAATATGTTCCTTGCACCTCGGTAAATCTTTGGGAGGGCGATGGCTTTTGCTTTTCGGACGAGCCCTTTGTGTGTCCCGACGTTTTAAGGCCAACTAAAAAAGGGCTTTTAAAATCAAGAGCCTGTGCATACGCATCTGCTTGGTTTACAGTAAAGGGAAATGTGCCAGTGGGTAAGCACAAAATAAAAATTACTCTTTTTGCACCATGGACAGAGCCACTTTCGACTGAATATACACTCGAGGTTCTAGACTATGAATTAAAGGAACAAGAGCTGATTTATACAAACTGGTTCCACTATGATTCGATTTCAAATTACTACAAGGTAAACGTTTGGTCAAAAAAATATAACGAAATTATGTTTGACTTTATAAAGAAAGCAATTGACCACGGCGTTAATATGCTTCTGATTCCTATGTTTACTCCGCCTCTTGATACAAGAGTGGGAGGAGAGCGAAAAACCGTACAGTTAATTGATGTTTACCTTGACAAGGGAAGCTACACCTTCAATTTTGATAGACTTATTGATTTTATGAGAAAAGTAGAATCAATGGGCATTAAGTATTTTGAAATGAGCCATCTTTTCACCCAATGGGGTGCAAAATGCACACCAAAGGTTGTTGCAACTGTTGACGGCGTAAAGAAGAAAATTTTCGGTTGGAAAAATGGCGCAACATCACCTGAATACACTGAGTTTTTGGATGCGCTTTTGCCAAAGCTACGTCAAAGATTAATCGATGAGGGATTATATGAAAGATGCCGCTTCCATTTGTCCGATGAGCCTAACGAAAATTGCATTGAAAACTACAAAATGGCGCACTCTGTGTTTAAAAAGAGTATGCCAGATGCATTTATTACTGACGCTTTAAGCCACTATGGCTTTTATGGTGACGGACTGGTTGATGTTGCAGTTTGCTCGACAAATGCAATAGATGTTTTTCTCGAAAACAAGGTTGAAAATCTTTTTGCGTACTATTGCTGTGCGGAAAGTGGCAATTTTCTCTCTAATAGATTTATGTCGTACACCTCGTTAAGAAATAGAATTATCGGAGTACAGCTATACATAAACAAAATTAGTGGCTTTTTACAATGGGGCTATAACTTTTACAACACGGCACTTTCAGACGAAGCAATTGATCCATACCTAATCACCGATGGTGGTGGCGCTTTCCAAAGTGGAGATGCATTTATCGTTTACCCAGGTGAAAATGGCGCATATGACTCCCTTCGCCACGAGGTGTTTTATGACGCACTTCAAGATGTGCGTATGCTGTGCACGTTAGAAGAAAAAATAGGCAGAGAAAGGGTAGAATCACTGCTTGAAAAATATGGCTATAAAAAAGGCTTTAGAGACTATCCACACGATGAAAAAACGTTTTTTAAAATGAGAGATGAGGTTCAAAGGTTAATAATTTCAAAATAAAAATAGACACTCTCTGGCGCTTTTCCGTTTTTGTGCGAATTTTGTCGAAAAAATAAACAAAAAATCGAAAAGTTTATTTTTAGTTAATATTTCTATGAGAAAATACGCGTGTATGTGTGACATCAAAAGGAGAAAATATGGGAAAATACTACATTTTATTTAATCCCCATGCGGGAAATGGCCAAGCAATGTCTAAGGCACAGGAGCTTGCAGCAAAGCTAGAGGCACAGGATTCTATTTATGATATGACATCAGTTTCAAGCTATAAGGACTTGATTACCGATGGTGAGGCCGAGGTTATACTTTTAGGTGGTGACGGCACACTTAACCGTTTTATAAATGATACATATGATTTAAATCTTCCAAACAAGATTTATATATGCCCAATTGGCTCGGGAAATGACTTTTTGCGTGATTTAGGTATGGAAAACGCGACTGATCCTGTTGAAATCACAAAATATATTAAAAATCTTCCTGTTTGTGAAATTGAGGGCAAAAGGCAATATTTCATAAATGGAGTAGGATATGGAATCGATGGCTATTGCTGTGAGGTTGGCGATATACAAAAGGCTAAGAATGTTAAAAAGATTAACTATACATCAATAGCCATTAAGGGATTACTTTTCCACTTCAAGCCTACAAGAGCAAAAATTACAGTAGATGGCGTAGAGCATAATTTCAAGCGCGTGTGGCTAGCCCCTTGTATGAATGGTAGATTCTATGGTGGCGGAATGATGCCAACACCAGAGCAGGATAGACTAAACGAGGCGCGCGATATTTCAGTAATGGTATATCACGGACTTGGTAAGCTTGGTGCACTTATGCTTTTCCCAAAGATTTTTACAGGCGACCATGTTAAAAAGACTAAGAAAATTTCTATTCTTAAGGGACAAGAAATTGTTATTGAATACGCAAGACCTTCTTCGGCTCAAATAGATGGTGAAACTGTTCTCAATGTAACAAAATGCAGACTTATTTCTTGAAACATTGCAGAAAAGGAAGCTATCGAAAAAGAAGCAGTGATAGCATAAATAAAAAAACCGCAAGAAATTGCGGTTTTATTTTTATTCATTTTCTAAAAGATGGGTTAAGGTTCTAAAAACATATGTGGAGGCACTTTCTCTTACATTGTTTCTTCCTATATCCTCAAAGTTTACTGTTTTTGTGATAAGCTTGCCACTTATATAAAAACCGAAGCAAACAGTACCAACAGGCTTGTCAGGTGTGCCGCCGGTTGGACCTGCAACGCCGGTAACGCCTACGCCGATTTCAGCGCCAGTTAGATTGCAAACGCCTTGCGCCATAGCACCAGCAACATCCTCGCTAACGGTGCCACAAAAGTCAATGACTTCTTTTTTCACGCCTAGATATTTGATTTTTGCTTCTTTTGAATATGTAACCACTGATTCTGAAAAAATGCTTGAGGCATCCGACACACTAACCAGTGTTGCTGCAACAAGTCCGCCAGTGCAAGACTCTGCAAATGAAATTCGAAGGTTCTTCTCCTTTAAAATTGATACTAGTCTTTCTTCGGGAGAAAGAACAAAGCTTGATTGATTATCCATAAAAGCTCCTTGAAATTTAATATTGATAGGATATATACAAGCTGATTATATCATAAAAAAGTCAGCTTGTCAAATTTTGATTGAAATTATTTGGTTTATGTGTTATACTAAAAAACGGCAAGCAAACGCTTACCGTTTTCTGTGGAGCTGGTGATGAGGATTGAACTCATGACCTGCTGATTACGAATCAGCTGCACTACCACTGTGCTACACCAGCGAAATAACATATGTATTGTACTACACAAAAAAAGTTTTGTCAAGGGGGAATAGCCGATGAATTTATGCGATGTAAATACTGTCAAAAAGCTTATGGCAAAATATGATACTGGCACTAAAAAGGGCTTCGGACAAAACTTCTTGATAAACGAAGAGGTGCCATATAATATAGCTAACGAAAGCTATACATACCATAAATATAAAAACAAGGACACAAAAAGCGCAGTTATTGAAATTGGACCTGGAATTGGATCTTTAACAAGTGAGCTTTGTAGAATTTATGACAAGGTTATCGCTGTTGAAATTGACAAAACCTTGATTCCAATACTCAATGAAACTCTTGGCGAATTTGATAATGTAGAGGTTATAAACGAGGACTTTTTGAAGCTTGATTTGGACGAGTTTTTAGAAAAAAGTCTCGGGGAGTGTACGATTTCCGTCTGTGCGAATCTTCCTTACTACATTACAACTCCAATTATAATGGCGCTTCTTGAAAACGCAAGAAAGGAAAATGGTGCATCGAAATTTACCTCTATTACTGTTATGGTTCAAAAGGAGGTTGCACTTCGCCTTTGTGCCAACTCGAAAAGCTCAGATTATGGTGCAATTACCGCATCGATTAATTATTATGGGGAAGCAAAAAAGCTATTTGACGTTTCGCCTGACAACTTTTTGCCAGCACCTAAGGTAACCTCTAGCGTCGTGAGAATTGAGCTTTATGATGAACCGAAATTTAAGGTTAAAAGCGAAAAAATGCTCTCTAGAGTAATAGCTGGAGCATTTGCGCAAAGAAGAAAAACCTTACTTAACTCCTTATCGAGCTCTTTTTCGGAGCTAACCAAGGAAGAGATTTCAAAAATTATCGAGGAGCTTGGATTCGATCTTAACATTCGTGGTGAGCGCCTTTCGATATCTGATTTTTGCCGTTTGGCAGACGAATTTACTGAAAAAACAAATAAATAAGAGGCAAAATGTTATATAGTACTTTTTTAAATGCTGGAACTATTGTGCTCGGCTCACTTCTTGGCTTACTTCTTTCAAAGTTTTTTGCAAAAAGCAAAAGGCTCAAAAAATTGCCAGATGCTTTAATGAAAGCGATTTCCTTGTGTGTCATCTTTATTGGCGTTAAGGGCGCATTCGATTCTAACAATTTTCTAATAGTTTTAATATCTCTCGTTGTCGGAACAACTATCGGCTCTCTCATAAAAATCGACTCATTACTAAAAAGATTTGGCGATTTTGTTGAAAGAAAGCTAATTCGTAATAAAAACAACACATATGATGACCCAAACAAGCCTATTACAGCAAGTGCTGAGGGTGAAGAACAAAAAAGCTTTTCTCGTGCCTTTGTTACAACAGCGCTTACATGCTGTGTTGGTGCTATGGCGATAACCGGCTCACTTAATGCAGGAATCAGCGGTGACCACAGCTTATTAATTACAAAATCCGTGCTTGACCTAATAACAGCATTTGTTTATGCATCCGCATTTGGTGCAGGCGCCATTTTTGCAGCTGTTCCCGTTCTTCTATATCAAGGGGTAATCACCTTGTTTGCTGGGGTTTTATCTGGTGTTTTAACATCGTCGGTTAATGAAATTTCAGCTGTTGGCTCGATAATAATTTTAGGACTTGGACTTAATATGCTGGGTGCAACAAAGATAAAGGTAGCTAATATGTTGCCAGCTGTCTTTATTCCTATACTGCTATGTGCACTCCCTGTTTTTTAGTGAAAAACAAACACTCCCTGCCACTTTTTTGGCAGGGAACTTGTTTTTTTGTTCTTATTTTGTGAATTTTATAGTGATTTCTTCACCACTTCTTAAATGTGCAGTAACTGTGTTTCCATCAAGCCCAGGAACGCAAAGCGTTGGGTATGCAATAGACGACATAGTAAAATCGCAATCGCGTTCAGCAAGTATTGTTGCAAAGGCGGAATTTTCATTCCATTTAATAGATACGTTCGCTCCAATTTGTGTCCTTAAGCCTGTAATTTCGCCGCACTTCCATTCGGCTGGCAGGGCTGGTAAAATTTCAAGCTTACCGTTTGGTGATGAGAACAAAAGCATTTCGTAAACTGCTGCAGTAAAGCCCATATTCGCATCAATTTGGAAGGGAGCTTTTCCTGCATGCATATATTTTAACGTAACACCCATGTTTCTCCAGTCGTTGTGATAGGTGAAGAGGTTAGGACCAGTGCAGAAGCGAAGAAGAAGGTCAAGACATTTCTTTGCGCCCTCGCCGTCCTTAAGCCTTGCATAGATGTTTGCCATATGTGCAAGGGACCAACCGGTTTGAGAACGAAGACCGATGACTAGGCGCTTTTCAACGGCGATCTTCATCGCATCAAAAAGCTCACCACTATCCTTGTCAACCTCGTATGCTGGGAATAAAGGATAAATGTGGGATTGATGTCTATGGTGATAATTGTCAAGGAAGTCCTTGTGTAGCCACTCTTTTATTGCCCCGTCGTCGTTAATTTCATATTCTGGAACTGCTTTTAGCATGCTTTTCCACTCGTCGACCTTGTCACTGTCAACACCTAAAAGAGATGCCGAATCTATAAGATTAGAAAGAAGCTCCTTTAGTAAAGCAAAGTCCATAGTTGGGTTGATACAAACGCTGATTTCCCCACTACCATCAAACAAGCCGTTAGGTCTGTTCTCGGGAGAGTCGGATGGGTAGGACTTTAATTTGCCGTTTTCGTCATAAATATAGAAATCTTCATAAAATAGAGCACATTCTTTCATAAATGGATAAGCTCTTTCACGTAGAAATACCTCATCCTTGGTATATAAATAGTACTCATAATAAATCGCACTAATCCAAGCAGAGCTACCTGTCCAATAAAGAACATGAGGCTGTAAATTTTTCTTTTTTCCACACCCGTTGTCCATAAATAGAGGCAAAAGCAAACCACGGCAACCATATAGCTTGCGCGCGTTTTCGCGGTAATCCTCTTTAAATTTATCATATAGGTTAAAAAGAGGTAAAAGAGCCTCACCAAGTCCACCGCGACAGGCTTGCCAATACGCCATTTGAATGTTTTCGTTGTTGAAATATGTACAAGCCCAAGCAGGAGAGTATTCTCCATTCCAGATTCCTTGCAAATTTGCAGGGAAATTGCAGTTTATTGATGAAGAAACAAGCAAATATCTTCCGAAGTCAGCCATTTTCTCACTTAGTAGAGGACTAACATCACCATTGTAGCTTTCTAGCATTAGTTCCTCTATAGAGGAATTCTCACTATCAGAAAGCGTGAGCTTTGTTCTATTAAAAAGCGAAGAAAACGAGGATATGTGTCGATTAAATAGCAAATCATAATCATTTGGCAGAGAATTTATTGTGCCATATAATTCGTCATTGCTGTTAAGATTATCACATGCGTAAATTGCAAGAATTACCTCTTTTGTGCCAGAAATTTCTAAAAATCCGTTAAACGATGCATCACCCGACATATCGATATTTCTTTTTTTGCTTTTTCCTTGTGAAATTGCACCATCAGTTTTTAAAATTTTGAGCAATGCACAGTAATTCAGCCCACCCTGTGTCGCAAATTCGGCATAAACTCCATCGTCCAAAGGAGTAGTTTTTTGTTCGGAAGCGCCACCTGCATCAGGCAAATCCGTCAAATCGTGCTTTTCAAGCGCTAGCTTTAAGTCGATAGGTGCTTCAGAGGAGAGCTTTACAATAATTGCCTTGTCAGTTTGTGATGCAAAAACCTGTCTTTGACACTTGTTACCGTTGTCGGTATATTCAACGGTGCAAACACCATTTTCCATATCTAGCTTGCGAGAGTACTCCTTGAAAGCATCCTTATTTTCAAAGAGCAAATGCAAATCAAGCGCAGGATAGTATTTCCCGCTTGATGGACGGTAGCTCTTTTCCTCAAGTCTGTTTGTGTAGTAGCTTTCAGCTTCCTTGTATTTTCCCACATCCATTAGCTTTCTAACCTCGGCAAGAGATGACGAAATATCGGGAATATCCTTGTCCTCGCACCAGTTGAAAAGAGCTTCGTGATTGATTAAAATTCTTTCGTCGTAAACACAGCCATAAACGGACGCCCCCAAGACACCATTTCCAAGCGGTGTTGCATCATTCCAACGAGTGGCTGGGTATTTGTTTATCAGTACCTTTTCCATAATAGACTCCTTTAGTTTGCTATAACTTAGTATATCACATCAAAATTCGTGTGTCAATTAGTATTGACATTTACTATTGTAAATGATAAAATCAAAATAGGCTGATTCAAGTTTATAGCCGAAGGAGTTTTTAAATGAGTATTCAAAGTGAAAGAGCCGAAAGAACAAAGAGCTACTGCTACGATCGTTTTGGTATGTTTATACACTGGGGACTTTATGCAATCCCTGCCGAGGGCGAATGGATTCGCTCAAACAAGAGGATATCAATAGAGGACTATCAACCTTATTTTGATACCTTTGACCCGGTAAACTATGACCCGAAAAAATGGGCAAAGCTTGCAAAAAAAGCTGGAATGAGATACGCGGTTTTAACAACAAAGCATCACGACGGATTTTGCCTTTTTGATAGCCAGTATACTGACTATAAGGCAACAAATACTCCAGCTGGACGCGACCTTGTAAGAGAATATGTTGATGCTTTTCGTGCTGAGGGAATAAAAATAGGATTTTACTATTCGCTTCTTGACTGGCACCATCCCGATTACCCTGCCTATAACGATAATATTCATCCAATGAGAGGCAACGAGGCGTATAAAAATCAAAACGGCGAGCACTTTGAAAGATATGTTGAATATATGCATAATCAAGTAAGAGAGCTTCTTACCAACTATGGAAAAATTGATATAATTTGGTTCGACTTTTCGTATGATGATATGACCGCAGAAAAATGGGAAGCAACCAAAATGGTTAAAATGGCAAGAGAATTGCAGCCCGGCATTATTATTGACAACCGTATGGGAGGAGATCCGACCTCTGCTGAGCCGGAAATTTATTCAGGCGATTTTGCATCCCCTGAGCAAATGATTCCTGCGTGGGGTGTTCGCGACGTAAATGGCGACCCTGTTCCTTGGGAAACATGTATCACTCTTAATGGACATTGGGGTTACTGTGCCAAGGACCACAACTATAAGAGCGCAAGAAACGTAATTAATATGCTTATGGAATGTGTAAGCAAGGGCGGAAACCTTCTTTTAAACGTTGGGCCTGATGCAAAGGGCAATATTCCGGATGAAAGCATTGAAATTCTAACCGAGGTTGGCGAATGGATGCGCCTTAACTCCGAGGCGGTTTATGGCTGTGGCATTGCCGATATTCCAAAGCATGACTGGGGTAGAATTACAAAGAGCGACGATGCACTTTATTTATATGTTCAAGATACCTGCTGTGAGGATATAGCAATTTACGATTGCCCGTATAAAGCAAAGGGAGCTGTCTTGCTTGCCGATGGAAGCTACGTAAGGATGCAAGAGCCTTGGAACGCGCACTCATATAAAACAAATGGCAAGGTGCCGCTTTTCGTTCAAACGCCCGAATTTAGAAACCTAAACGGAAACGCAAACGTAATCAAAATTTATTTAGATAATGAATAAAGAAAAGGGCAGACCAAAGCGGTCTGCCCTTATTTTAGTTTTTAACAAAATAATTTAGTATTGACATTTTATATCTTTTTTGCTAAAATATATATACTTATAATATAATATATACGTTTAGGAGGGTATAAATGGATAAAAATATTGATAAAAATCCACAAAACCAGTCCGTAAGCGAAGAAAATAAGGTGGCAAGAAAATCAGCTTCAAGCAGAGAGAAAATGCTTGAAAATGTTAAAAATAAAACATCTGAGTTGATTGAAAGTGGTGCGTATAAAAATCCTAAGGGTAGAAAAAGCACCTACACCCCGCCAGAGGTTCTTTTGCCAAAGGATGATTCTAACGAAACGAAGAAGAAATATCTCGGCTTAGGAAAATTTGAAAGAAAAATTAAAAAAGCAAGAATCATTAAGGCTTTCCTTGCTGGCTTTGCACTAGCATTTTTGGTTTGTGGCGTTTTACTTACGCTTTTTAAAACCAACGTGCTTGAAATAAAGCCACTCATTATTGCATTAATTTCGGTTTGCACATTTCCTTTAGGCTTTCTTCCAACTTTTGCGTTCGGACATGTAAGCATGGACAAAATCGCAAAAGAGCTTGATAAGAAATTTGAGCTTAAGGAAAAAGCAAAATCAACGCTTGAAAGCCTAGATAATGACTCAGCAATGGGTACACTTTTAAGAAATGATTTAAGAAAAGAAATCGATAAAATTGACGCAAGTGAGGTAAAGGCGTACAAATCCATTTGGCTTTACTCGTGCGCGTTTATTATCGGATTTACAATGCTTTTGGTTGGCTTCATTATCCCTAAAGCGACAATAGATACATATGGTGAAGGCGAAACATCAAAGCCTGTTGAATACTTCACCTTGACAAAGGAGCAAGAGGATAGGA
Source organism: Eubacteriales bacterium (assembly GCA_045576055.1). Taxonomy (GTDB): domain Bacteria; phylum Bacillota; class Clostridia; order Oscillospirales; family CAG-272; genus RGIG2000. The sequence continues at coordinate 1,422 of JAZNFR010000077.1, read as the reverse complement.
TTAACGAAATTATAATCGATGTCAAGTCTTCTAATATGGAGGAAGCTGCAAAGGGTGAGGTCGTTTTAGAAATTGAAAACCTTTTAAGACTCCTTAAAAATGTAAAGATGAAAAAGAGCGATGCAATAAATGCAATAAAGCTCTCAACAGGAAAGATTGATAGTATAACTGTCGAGACTGGCTCACAGTACAAGCTTTATGTTGCTCTAAAGAGTCAAGACAGTCCATATACAAGAGAATTTGCACGGCTTTTAACTAAGTTTGATTGGGACAGACACCTAATGAAGCGCGCAGATATTAAAGCTTTGTTTGTACATAAGGATGAGCTTCTTGAGGAGCCAGACCCTGTGGTAATGAAGCTTGATACAATAAGGGCACTAAACAGTGCATCGGCAAGTATGATAGCAGCACTTCAAGCATCAAAGGTTGAAGAAACTGATCCACTATACGATTTACTTTATAGGTTCACAACCGAAAACGATCCGAATAATAAGGAAGCAAAGGGTGAGGGTCTTTACGGCACACAAGAGATTGCTGCCGAGATGGAATATCTTTCATATAGATGGTCACAGGGTAGAATAGATGCCTTGCTCTCGATTCTAGGTGAGGATATATTTAGAGAGCTTGACCTGCAAAATCAAAACTATTCAGTCGGCTATGGTGCGGCAAACAAAATTCGTTCAATGTTTGGAATTCCAACAATAAATAGAGAAGACAATTCCACCGAAGAGGACGAGGATGACGAAGAAGAAAAGCTTCCACCAGAGGGCACAGACGGCGGTGGTGGTAGCGGTATCATTTATGCAGGCGACGATAGCGTTTACGACGAAGAGGAGCGCACCCATGTTCAATATGGCGACGTAATCGATAAATATTATCAAATTATGCGTGACGGACAATATACAAAAGAGCAAAAGGAAGCAATTCAAAAGTATTTTGAAACACTTTACAGTGGCTTTGAAGAGAAAGATGAGGATTGAAAATGAAAAATAATGATGTAAAAAATATAGCAGTATCAACCGAGCAGCTTGAAAAGGTAAAGCTTTTTAGCGAAAAGGTTGCAAAAATTAAATCTGAGCTCAAAAAGGACGTTGTTGGTCAAAAGGAAATTATTGACAACGTTATTATCGCAATCGTAGCAGGCGGAAACGTTCTTTTAGAGGGTGTGCCTGGTGTTGGTAAAACACGTTTGGTACGTTCACTTGGTAGGGTTCTTTCTCTTCCATTCTCACGTATTCAGTTTACCCCTGATCTTATGCCATCAGACGTAACTGGTGCAAATATTGTTGAAAAGGATGAAAACGGCAAGCTTAATACTTCCTTTAGAAAAGGACCTATCTTTGCTAATCTAGTTCTTGCCGACGAAATCAACCGTGCAACACCAAAAACACAGTCAGCTATGCTTGAGGTAATGCAGGAGCA
>JAZNFR010000076.1:0-2999 GCA_045576055.1 Eubacteriales bacterium | reverse complement strand
CAGTTTTCCACATGTGTGTTAATATTATAGCACGACTATTTGCACAAGCAAAATTTAAGGAGAAAATTATGAAAAAGAAACTACTGCTTACATTACTTTTTGTAGTTATGACAATGTGTCTTTTGGTAGTATCAGTATCGGCAGAAACCGCTTATGTCAACGCAAATGGTGAGCAGGTTGAGGCTGGTAGCGCAGATATTGCATATGAGATTAATGTCAAAAATCCATTTGAAACAGGTGGTAACTGTAATATTACAGAAATCTATCTTTATGATAGCTCCATTAAAAAAATCATCATTCCTGCACTTAAGTTTACCCATTCAAATGGAACAGAGTATGACCTTTCAACTTATTCCTATTGTAGATTAGCTGGTGGCTGGGGAACCACCTTGCCAGTATATCCAATTTCAGAGAAGGACTCTGATACCAAAACAAGCCTTCACACACAAATTACAGAAATTGAATTTCATGTTCCGGTTTTAGCAGATGGAGCTAGCGGCAAAGGAAACCTTGCAGGCTATAGTGCGCTACAAAAGCTCAGCTTTTTTGCAAAAGCATATGAAACACAAAACAAGGGTGGCTTCCTAAGTGACTGTACCAGCCTTACAGAGGTTCACTTCTATGGCAAAAACAATCAAATATCTGGCAACTTTTTCTGTGGCTCTTTAACTAAGGTTGTTTTCCACAAGGGATCAACTTCCAGCATAGCCTCTACCGCAATGCAAGCTGTGAACGGAAAAGAGTGCACCGTTTATTTAAATGGCGACATAACTCCATGGGATGAAACCGACCCACGTCTTACTTGGAATAAAAATGGCGACAAGCTAAAATTCGTTATTTTGGTTGACGATACAACTGGTTATACACCTGAGGAAATTGCTTCTTATCAAACCGAGTGGCAAGCAGGAAATAACAAAAATGCTAACAACTATAAATATACAATGAGCATTCAAACCTACTGTGATTTTTATGATAAGCACGATGCTTATAGTGAGATAAATGCTTGTGTTGGTTACTGTGAATCTTGTAAGCAATATGATGCACTAGAAAATCCAGAGCATGTACTTGTTGAAAACCTTTACTACAATGATGGTTATACAGTAGATGGTGAAAGCATTGTAACCTGCTCAAATGATGGCTGCAAGTACTCTGTAAAAACAGCAATTAACCCACTATTTGAAACAAAGGGTTATTCAAAGGACACAAAATCTAATGCAATCGTATTTGATATTGATATAAACAACAATGCAATTTTGGCATATCAAGAATATCTTATCAAGGTTAATGGCGAAGCATCAATTAGCTATGGCGTTGTTGTAGCACTTGCTGATAACGATAACGACGAAACAAACGATATTCTCGTTTACGGGGACGGAACCGTTAAGGCAAACGCAGTACGAATTGGATTCCCAGAGAAGAACTATTCCAAGGTTCAAACAAAGGTATCAAACATTGGAGAAGACAATTATGATACAGCGCTTCACTGCTGTGGATATGTTGTTATCGATGGCGTAGTTACCTATATTAACGGAGCAGAATCTAGCACTTATGCTCAAAAGGTAACTTACAATTCAATTCCAGAAAAAGAATAATTAAAAAAGAAACCGCATTTGGCGGTTTCTTTTTATTTTTCTAATTCCTTTTTCTCGTTTTTAGAGAACTTATATTCAACGGATTTTCTATCCTTGGTGTGAATAACGTCAGAGTCGACCATTAATAGAGAATCCTTGTTTTCCTTCATTATGGTTTCACCGTTTTCGTTTATCTTTTCAACACCGTGTAGCTTCATTTCAATTTCAAGTGACTGGCAATTTAGCAAAATTCCTGAGCACTCGAATTTGTAGTATCTATACTGATATTTATCGCCTCTATCTAGCTCAGTTGCAAGTAATGGGTAACGCGCAATCTCCTTAAGCTCACTTTTCCCCTCCTCATTTGTTACATAATCGTAAGCAACTAAATCGTAGGAAACATCGTCGTAGGAAATACCACTGACATTTTCGCCAACTAAGCTATCATTGACCTCATCAATATGGTTTTTGTTGTAGCGAATGCCAAATTGCATATATCCAAGGCCAGTTTCCTTGCCGTTTATATCAAGCTCCTTGATATAAACAAGCTCCGTAACCTTTATAATTCCGTCCTCGCCTAAGCCCTCGGTTCCAACAGAGTGGGTTCTAATATCACTATTATTTTCAAGTGAAGCCTTAAGGCCTTCGGTTATATAAACCGAATCAAACATATCGTAAATGGTAGAGCGATATAGCTGTATACCCAAGAAAATTAAAAATGTCGCAAGGGCAACGGCGAAAAGAATAGTAATAATTCTTCCGACCCAGCTATGCTTTTTCTCGTTTTCGTCCATTATAGCACTCCTTTACCAAAAATAAAAGTTCTAACTAATTGTATCACATATTTTAGGCGTGTGCAAGTTTTTTGAAAAAAATACTTGACAAAACATACAAATTTATTTATAATATGTAGGCAAGATGGAAAAAGGAGAGTATTTATGGTTTTAGATATCACCTCTTTAATCAATGGTAAGGCGTCAAAAATCGATTTTGAATATGAAATCGATGCACAAGGCGAAGATACCGACATTCTCCCACCTAGCGACGTTTCTTTTACAGCACCAGTAAGGGTTTCGGGCTTTGTTACCGATAACGCAGGCTATATGGCACTTTCACTTACTGCAGAGATTGATTATGTCTCACGCTGTGCAAGATGTCTTGAGGATATTTCTGGCACATTTACCCTCAATTTCAATCGCACTGTGGCAACTAAAGGCACATTACAAGACGAGGACAATGATGAATATGTTATTGTCAAAAACGGATTTTTAGACATCGACCGTGAGCTTGTAGACGATTTACTCCTTGAGTTCCCTGCGAAGCTCCTTTGTAAAGAGGAATGCAAAGGGCTTTGTCCAAAATGTGGTAAAAACCTTAATTTTGGCGAGTGTGATTGCCCGAAGAAAAAAGAAATCGACCCTAGACTTG
>JAZNFR010000075.1:0-2027 GCA_045576055.1 Eubacteriales bacterium | reverse complement strand
CGCCAAGCATTAACAATTCTTGTTTTATGCTCAGGCTGAACACGTGCATAAACGGAATATTTTTCAACAAGGGTTTCAAAGTCTTCTTCGGAAATATTATCAAGCTCAGCGCCAGTAATCGCTTCACTTGCGTCACTGATAATACCAAGCTCAAGTGCGATGGCAACGGCAGTGTCCTTATGGTCACCTGTTATCATTATAGCACGGATGCCTGCGCCCTTACATTCTTCAATAGCAACCTTAACCTCAGGTCTAACTGGGTCAATCATACCGACAAGACCGATAAAGGTCAAATCATTTTCAAGTGCTTCACTTGTTGCTTCTGTTGGCTCACTATCTAAATATTTTAGTCCAGATGCGAGTACACGAAGAGCTCTGTCTGCCATGTTTTTGTTTTCTGCAAGGATTTTGGCGCGCTTTTCGTCGGTTAATAGAACTTCTTCACCATTTTCCCACACCTTGGTGCAACGCTTTAAAATCTCGTCTGGTGCGCCCTTGGTGAATTGAATGATTTTACCATCAACGTTGTGAATGGTAGTCATCATTTTTCTCATTGAATCAAATGGCACTTCATTTATACGAACATATTTTAATTTTTCTGTATTTTTTGAAAGGTTTAGCTTCTCAGCGTAGTTAACGAGTGCGCATTCAGTTGGTTCGCCTATTGCTGTGTTAGCATCAGTATCAAACTCAGCATCGGAGCAAAGGGACATTGAATTTGCAAGTAATGCTTCATCGTTGCCGAAATAATCAACAACTGTCATCTTATTTTGAGTTAATGTACCAGTTTTATCTGAACAAATAATCTGTGCACAGCCAAGTGTTTCAACTGCGGTTAGCTTTCTTATAATCGCATTGCGCTTTGACATTTTAGTTACGCCAATGGAAAGAACCATTGTAACAACTGTTGCAAGTCCCTCAGGAATTGCGGCAACTGCAAGAGCAACAGCAAGCATAAATGTATGAACTGCTGTATTAAAGCCAAATTGACCATCAAATGCAGATCTTGCAATGTTTATGCCGAACATCACAATACAAATACCAATAACTATAAATGTTAAGATTTTACTTAGCTGACCAAGCTTCTTTTGAAGTGGAGTTTTGCCCTCTTGCGCACTTGATAACGCATCGGCGATTTTACCCATTTCAGTATCCATACCAGTCGCAACAACAACAGCCTTAGCTCTACCATAAACAACGGTTGAGCCAGTAAATACCATATTCTTACGGTCACCAAGTGGTACATCACCATTAGCATTTGGTTCAAGAGCTTCACTAATTTTATTTGATGGCACACTTTCACCAGTCAATGCCGCTTCCTCTGCCTTTAAGCTTGCGGATTCAATCAAACGACAATCGGCAGGAACTGCGTCACCAGCTTCTAAAACAACAATATCACCAACTACTAAGTCTTCACTTTTAATAGTAATTTGATGTCCGTTTCTTATAACCTTTGAGGTAGCCGCTGATATTTGCTGCAAGGCTTCAAGCGCCTTCTCAGCCTTACCCTCTTGAACAACGCCAAGAATTGCATTTAGTAGAACAACAGCCAAAATAATAACTGTATCGGTTGGGAAAACAAAGCCCTTAGCTTCAACAAACTCAATTACTGCGGATATCACTGCGGCAATTAACAAAATAATTGTCATTGGTTCACTAAGCTGCTTCATAAAACGAACAAAAAGTGTTTCCTTTTTGCCCTCGGCAAGCTTGTTCTTACCATTTTCGGCAAGTCTTTTTTCGGCTTCGTCGGTTGTAAGACCGTTTTCGTTGGTGTTAAGCTGGTTTAGCACCTCGATTGAGCTTCTTAAATACTCTTACATTTTATTTCCTTTCATATTAATTTCTAATCTAAAAAAAGACTTATCTGCCATGACAGATAAGTCTTATCGTTTAAAATAAAGCCAGACCAAATGGCCACGCTGTTGACTTTACTACAACACAGATGTGTTGTCGATTACTCCCTTATACAATTAAATTGTATCACCAAATTTTAACTTTGTCAAGTGGCAAAGGAATTATTTACC
>JAZNFR010000074.1:0-2709 GCA_045576055.1 Eubacteriales bacterium | reverse complement strand
CTCCATATGGTATACTTTGCTTGTAGGCAAAAGTCTTACAAACAAAAAAGCGAGGAATAAAAAATGATTAGAGTTACTATATGGAATGAATATTTTCACGAGCTAAAGGATGAAAATGTATCAAAGGTTTATCCAAAAGGAATCCACGGCACACTTGCTGAATTTCTTGGCAGCGACGATATTCAAGTTACAACCGTTACACAACACGATGAAAATGGTGAGCTTGTTCCAAATGCTGGAATAACCGATGAATTACTTGCTAATACAGATGTTATGATCTGGTGGGGTCATGTTAGACACGGTGAGGTTCCTGACGAAATTGCTATGAAGGTTAAAAATGCAGTTTTAGAGGGTATGGGAATTGTATTCCTTCACTCTGCACACCATTCAAAGCCATTCAAGCTTTTGATGGGCACAACCTGCAACCTTGGTTGGCGCGAAAGCAACGACAAGGAAAGAGTATGGATTTTAGACCACAACCACCCAATTATGGCTGGCGTTAGTGGTAGATATTTTGAGCTTGAGGCTGAGGAAACATATACAGAGCCATTTGGCATTCCTGACCCTGATAAGCTTCTTCTTATCGGTTGGTATAACGGTGGTGAGGTTTTCCGTTCAGGCTGTATTTGGCATAGAGAAAACGGAAAGGTATTCTATTTCCAACCAGGTCACGAAACCTTCCCAACCTTCCATAATCCAACAGTACAAACTATTATTAAAAATGCAGTAAGATGGGCGGCTCCTGTTTGCCCACGCATCCCACTTGAATGTCCTTGGGTTGCAAGATTAGAGGAAAAATAATGATTAGAATTGGTATTGTAGGTGCAGGAAAAATTTGTCAAGGACCACATATGGGCGCTTATGACAAAATTGAGAATACTAAAATAGTTGCAATTTGCGATATTAATGAGCAAAAGCTCGAAACCGTTTCTAAAAGATATCCAGATGCTAAGCTTTATACCGATTATCGCGAGATGATTGATAATGAGGAGCTTGATGCGGTTGATATCTGCACTCCTAATAACTATCATTCTATTATAGCAATATATGCTTTAAACAAAGGTTTAAACGTTATTTGTGAAAAGCCGGATGCAATAAATGTTCTGGAAGCAGAGAAGATGAAGAAGGCGGCAGAGGAAAGCGGAAAAACCTTAATGGTTATTAGAAACAATCGCTACCGCCCAACTACTAAATTCCTAAAGCAATATATAGCTGAAGGCAAAATGGGTGAAATTTACGCTGGTCGCTGTGGCTGGATTAGACGCCGTGGTATTCCTGGTTGGGGTGGTTGGTTCACTGACAAGGCTCAATCTGGTGGAGGTCCACTTATCGATCTCGGCGTTCACATTATCGACTTAGCTATGTATCTAATGGGTAATCCAAAGCCTGTAACAGTAAGTGGCTCAACATATTCGAAGTTCCCTCATACATCATATTCTAAGACTGATGTTGAGGACTTGGCAATGGGCTTTATCCGTTTTGATAACGGCGCTTGCTTGCAAATTGAATTTTCTTGGGCATCAAATATCGAATGCGACCAAATGTTTGTTGAGCTTCGTGGTGAAAAATCCGGCTCTCGTATGTCTGGAATTGATAAAAAATTTGAGGTATTTACTGAGGAATGTGGTACAAACGTAACCTTAAAGCCTGCAATTGACGACTATAACTGTCCTCCTCATCACGAGATGAATATTCGTCATTTCATTGATGTTATCGAGGGTAAGGCAGAACCAGATTTCATCCCTGAGCAGGGTGTAAATATGGTTAAGATTCTTGAGGCAATTTACAAATCTGCCGAGCTTGGACACGAAATAGCACTAGACTAAAAATCAAACTCGATAGTCGTTTGGCTATCGAGTTTTAATTTTATATTGATTTTTATATAATTTAATGATAAAATAAAGTGTAAGTACCAATTAAGGAGGACACTATGGGAGTAGTAATTGGAATTGACATTGGTGGTAGCACAACAAAAATAGTTGGTTTTGACCACGACAAGAAGCTTATAGAGCCTATGTTTGTAACAGCGGATGACCCAATCACATCAGTATATGGCGCGTTTGGAAAGTTTACTGATAAAAACGGACTTGGGCTTAATGATATTGAAAAGGTTATGATTACAGGTGTTGGCTCATCATATATTTCAAAGCCTATATATGGTCTTGAGTGTGTTCACACCCCTGAATTCAAAAGCATCGGTCTTGGTGGACTTTATCTTTCTTCGCTTGATGACGCTATTATTGTAAGCCTTGGTACAGGAACAGCGCTAGTTCACGCAGAAAGAGGCAAAGCGCCTGTTTATCTTGGTGGTACTGGCGTTGGTGGTGGAACACTTGTTGGTCTTTCCTCAAAATTTCTCGGCCTTACAAGAATTGAAAGCATTGACGAGCTTGCAAAGACTGGTGACATTAAGAACATCGACCTTCGCATTAGCGATATTTCAAAGAAGGATATGGGACTAAGCTCTCATATGACTGCATCAAACTTCGGTAAAATAAGTGATACAGCTACAAATGGCGATTTAGCACTTGGTCTTATCAATATGGTTTTTGAAACAATCGGTATGATTTCGTATTTTGCATCTAAGCAATATGGAATAAAGGATATCGTCTTGACAGGTAACCTAACTCAAATTTCACAAGCTAATGAAATCTTTGACAACCTAAACAAAATGTTCAATATGAACTTCATCATCCCGAAAAATTCCGC
>JAZNFR010000073.1:0-3327 GCA_045576055.1 Eubacteriales bacterium | reverse complement strand
ATACATTAGTATTTCATTTTCTATACACCTTGACGCATATGTAGCCAATTTGATATTTTTATCGGTTTTATATGTATTAATCGCCTTAATTAATCCAATTGTTCCTATTGATGTTAAGTCTTCAAGACCAATTCCAGTATTCTCGAACTTTTTAGCAATATAAACAACGAGTCTTAAATTATGCTCAATTAAAATCCTTGATGCCTCTGGATTAGTGCCTAATTCTTCTATTATTTTCGCTTCCTTCTCAGGATCTAATGGCGGACATAAAAGCTCAGGTCCGTTTATGTAATAAACTTCTCGTTTTCTCTTTAATTTAATTAGTATCTTGCTTAACCATTTAAAAAACATATTACCCCCTATTTAAACAAGTTTTGCAGGAACAAGCGCCTCATATCCTGCAAAATCCTTTGTCTCTATTGGTGCAACAATTGCATCAACCAAGTTATTTCCAACCTTTACTGATTCGGGGATTACCCCTTTTAATATTCCTCCACCTGAAACGTCTGAATATGGAATTAACCTCTTTTTGTAATCATCCTTTGCCAATATAATTTCCCCTAATTTGCAAAATTCTGTTACCAAAATTACTGGTTTTGAAAGAATCGGATCAGATAACATATTACCAGAGTCGCAAAACGCTTCCATTTTATATTCAATTTTATCAATTACAACGACGATTTCAGCGGAAGTAATATCCTTTTTTGAGCTGAAAATTTTACTAAATATTATGGATACAATTGCAGTAATTGAGGCGATTATCAAGAATCGTGCCCCATTGTATGCGCCGCTTGGAGAATACTTGAAAATTACATCTTGAAAAAGTCTATTAAGAAGTGAATATGATAAGCTCATCACTCCTCCAAGACTTGCACTAACCGCCCAAAACATTATATACGAAATAAACAGCCGTTTTCGTGTACATTTTTTATAGGCAATTAAACACATAAATAGTGAAACGAAAAGCGACAATAATATGCTAATAACTTGATTCATAGGCAGAATAACCTCTATTACGCCAAAGGCTCCACCTAAAAGAGCTGATAGTATTATTCTTTTTCTTGTGACTTTCAAATGAAGAATCATAGAGCAAATAAATAATGCTAAAAAATCCATACTAAAATTTATAGCAAACAACACATCAGCATATAAAACCAATACTTCACTCCCTTTCAAATTTATTATATTGCTAAACATTTGAAAAAAAGGTCGTTTATTGTGAAATTAATCTAAAAATTTAAAATAATCTTCGACATTATTTTTACTTGAAATTATTACAACAAAGTGTTATAATTATATAAGAATTTATACTAAAGGAGTTATCAATGTACGGACCTCCATTAAAAACGCCCAAAAGCGATATACCTAAGCCTAAATCTTTTAAAGAGGTTTTCCCATACCTTTGGAAGCTTTTCTCAGCATTTGTATGCAGATACGCTTTTATCTTCAAGTTAGTTTGGGAGGCCAGCCCTTTAATCTTAATCGTTATGATGTTAGTTACTGTCATGACTGGTCTTTTCCCTGTAATAGGCGCAAAAATCGGTGCTGAGCTGTTGAATGCTGTTGGAGATGCAATTATCAATAGAAACGAGCTTGCGACAAATTTTGCATCAAGCAACATTTTTGAAAATGTTTCAGCATTATTCATACATACTAATATTGGATTACTTATAGCCTTTGAGTTCCTGTATTTAATTATTCATAGCATTGTTACCAATGCATATAACGCATTCTTAAATATTTCAGGTGAAAAGGTTGCGAATCACATTAAAATTAAAATAATTACAAAAGCTAAAAGCGTTGATGTTTCGCAATTTGATTTACCAGAGTTTTACGAAAAATTCGAAAATGCAACTCGTGAGGCTTCATTCAGACCTATTCAGATTTTGAGCTCCACCTTTTCAGCTATCAGTAGCTTAATCAGTATGATTTCTTTTATAATCGTACTTGTTTCGCTCAATCCGTTCGCACCACTTCTTCTCATTGTGATTTCCTTGCCGGCTGCAATAATTAAGTTTGTTTATGGCAGAAAAAACTTTTTATATATGCGCCGTCGCTCCAAAGATAGGCGTCAAATGGAATATTATTCTCAAATGATGACAAACAAGGACCTTGTTAAAGAGATTAGATTATTCAATCTTTCTGACACCTTTATAGGGAAATTTAAAAGCGTTTTCACAAAATATTTTAAAGGCTTTAAATCTCTTATCATTCGCGAGAATGTGTGGCACATTATCATTGCTTTTGCAACTGTATTCATCAATGCTTGTCTCTTCTTTTATATCGCTATTAAAGGAATCAACGACCCCGATTTCAAAATTGGTGACTATTCATACTATGCAGGTTCATTAAATTCGATAATTGCTTCTGTTGGCTCTATTGTTTCCGCTACCGCAACAGTTTATCAAGGAACACTATTTATTAATAACGTTATTGAATTCAATAAGCTTGAGCCCACAATCGTTCCTATTGTTAATCCTCCTTTAAGCATTGAACGTCACGTGGCGCATACAATTGAATTTAAAGATGTATCATTCGCTTATCCTGGTACAGAAAAATTAGTTCTTAAAAATGTTTCGTTTACTTTAGAAAAGGGTTCTACCACCGTTTTGGTTGGTCTCAATGGTGCTGGAAAAACTACTATAATTAAGCTTTTAACACGACTATACGATCCAACAAGCGGTGTTATCCTTCTTGATGGCGAGGACATACGAAAATATGATTTAACACAGCTATATCAAATGTATGGCACAATTTTCCAAGACTTTGGTAGATATGCTGTGAGTGTTGAAGAAAACATTTATTATGGTGATATTGAAAAAGGTCTTTCTGAGGACGATGTCAAGGCGGCTGCTGAAAAAAGTGGTGCTTCTGAGTTTATCGAAGCAATGCCAAATGATTATAAAACACCTCTTATTCGTTTCTTTGATGAAAATGCAACCGACCTTTCAATCGGTCAATGGCAAAAATTATCCGTTGCTAGAGCCTTTTACTCTGATTCCGATATCTTAATTTTGGATGAACCAACAGCATCTCTTGATGCTCTTGCTGAGCAACAAATTTTCAAGCAATTTGAAGAATTGACAAAGAACAAAACATCCATATTCGTTTCGCATCGCTTGTCAAGTGCTACCACAGCAGACAATATTATTGTTCTAGAATACGGTCAAATTGTAGAAGAGGGTAACCATAAGAAGCTTATGCAGAAAAAAGGTAAATATTATGAGCTCTTTACAACTCAAGCAAAGCGATATATTGAAAGTCAAGAAAACATATAAATCAAAAAGCACTTGCCAAATTAGCAAGTGCTTTTATTATCCAAAAATT
>JAZNFR010000072.1:0-2849 GCA_045576055.1 Eubacteriales bacterium | reverse complement strand
TATTATTTAAAAAATTTATCTATTTTAAGTTGATGGCGAAGCTTGAACTGATAATATCGCTTAAAGCGAAGCAGCAAAACATCATAAAGAATAATAACCAAAATAAAGAGTGCCAAATAAACAAGGAACATATACTTGTTTTCAAGCGGTGGCAAAAAGAAATACATAACCAAAACAGAACCACAGCTTGCAAGCACAGCATAAGCCGATTTTAAGAGAAGCGATACTGATTTTGGTGTTTTCTCAAACAATGGCTTTAATAATGGATAAATTGCAAAAATTGCATATTCAATTGAAGGCAAAACGCTTCCAAAGGTAACGAAAAATAGAGAAATTATTACAGTTGCAAAATAAACCATTAATGATTTTTTGCCAAGCTCTTCATTTGCAATAAAAAGGAGTAACGACGCAGCTATTGCCATAGTAATATCAAGAACCCCTATAATGGAGCCAAATAGCAAAAACACGACACTGAGTGCGCTAATTATTCCTAAAAAAGCAACTTCTCTTGATTTTTTCATCTTATCTACACATACAGTCAAGACAAATCAAGAATGAGCAAATGTCACAAAGCGAGCATCCCATTCCCTCTCTTGATGTTGGGTTGCCATAGGTATTAGCTTGGGTGCGAAGATTGTCACGAAGCGTTGCATATTCTTCGTTATCTGGATCAAGCTCACAAGCGCGATTGATAAACTTTATTGCATCAAAATGATAGCCACTGTGTAAAAGAACGCAGCCCTTAAGGAAAAACCATTCTGCATCTCTTTCGTGCTGCTCAATTTGGTTGAGCTGAGCCTCTGCACTTTTATAATCACTCGCATTTATTGCTTGTCTTATTTTAGAGTACTTTTCACGATATGTGTTGCTCTTTTGATGTGTGCTTTTTTTATCCTCAGACTTGTTTTTTTCTTCCGCTCTTATGCGAAGAATTTCGTCATAAGCGTTGTTTATTTCCTTCATTTTCTCTTCAGCCATATCAGCTAAAGGGCTATCGACATAGTTGTCTGGATGATATTTTCTTGCAAGAGCTCTATATGCGTCCCTTACCTCTTCATTAGTTGCGCTTGGAGATATACCAAGCACCTCGTATGGATTTTTCATTTATTTTCCTCCATGTGAACATTGTGATAATTATATCACAAATGAAATGCAAAGTAAAGCGAATTGAAAAAATTTAACAATTTAGAAAGATATCATTTTTTCAAAACTCGCTCAATTTCATCGGGCATACCGATATATGTAATATTTTTCACGATTCTTTCTACGTCTTTAAACTGAGAAAAATCCAAAAGCTCGACACCCCTCGACATTTTTTCGAGCTCGAGCGTCATTGAGCATTTTAAAATTTCCTTTGTATTATCTGTCAGCTCATTACCAAATGCGTTTCTTAAAACATTAAATGAGCGACTTTTTTTGTCCTTCTCAAAATCATCACATGCATCGAGAATATATATCAATTTCCCAAGGTGAAAGGCGATGTCATATACAATTCTCGCAGCCGTGCCATCAATACCAAACGAGGAAACAGCACCAAGCAAATCTCCAAAGGTGTTTGCCGTTTGGTCTAAGGAATCAGAATTTGATTTTTCTAGGCTCGTAAGCTCATCAATACACGATGCAATTTTTTCTTGCAAAGGAATCAGATTTTTATCCGTTTTCTTAAGAAAAATAGACACTAGTCCCACTGTTTTTGCTTTTAGACGTGCCAATCCATGTGAATCGTTTATATTGTCCTTTAGCTTTGATTTTGTCAAAATAACGCTTGTTTTTGCGCTGAATTTCAAAGAATCATTAGGCTCTAGCATTGGTCTTTTTTTCAATGGATGCACAAGGCATCTTCGCATTTTAACCTCTGCTTTTTCGCCAGTAATTGCCATTCTTAAAAGAGCAAGAAAAACGAAATCATAGTTAAGTGTGAATTTTGATGCGCAGCCTGTGCTTTTGCCCATCGTTTTGCAAAGTCCACAGTAAGTCGCCTTATATAGCTCATGGTCGCGAACTAAAAGCTCTGCAATATTAGGCTTTACATATCCAAACATTTTCTTCCTCCTTTTAGTATATTATAGTACTATTCTACTACTTTTAATTAAATATTTCAAGCATAATATGTCAATTTCAAAATTAAAGACACAGGTTGCCATCTTTTTTGCAACTTTTGGCGACCCTGTGTCTGATTTTTGCTTGTTTAATATTCTATTCCCAACGCATTTGCTGCGACCTCTAATATCTTAAATTTGACCTTATACTTGCCCGAGGATTGTGTGATTAGGCTGTATTGGTCCTTTGTTAAGCCTACATCTACGCAGGCATCCTCATCAATTTTGAGCGCTGCTTGTGTGCATAAAGGAGGATACAAGACGCACCACCAGTTTTCACCTTTTGCCTCTCCTATTTTAATCATAACCGAGGTATATTTACCTGCTGGCAATGAAAAATCCTCGTAATGCCTAGTTGGATACTTTTCAATTCCAACTTCTATATCTACATCGTATTCCGCACCATTTTCCTTTATTACCTCCTCGGCAAGCTCTATTAATTCCTCTTTATCGTCCTCTATTTTAGAAAGTGACTCCTCCTTGCTTTTGGCCTCATATTCGGAAATCTTTTCTAATATAGCGTCTCTCACCTTTAATTTTAGTTCTTGATCCTCCTCGCTGTTTGAATTAGCAAGGATGTGAAGTCGTACACATGAATCGTATATTTCGCATTCACCCTTGGTTGGGATTATCGCGTTTAACGCAAAAAAAGTTGCCATTGATATTAATACTGTTGCTATAATTCTCATTTTATTTCCTCCGATTTGGTTTATTATTTGCCAAAATATACAATACTATTCATAAGCTTAA
>JAZNFR010000071.1:0-2966 GCA_045576055.1 Eubacteriales bacterium | reverse complement strand
CCAGATTCTAGTAAAAATCTTATAGTGTCGAATATGCTTTCAATATATTCTCCCGTTTCGCTTATAAAGTCAAATGCACCATAAAATGAATTGCCAGAAACAACAAAGGATGTCATTACAACAGCACAAAAGATCATAAACATAACAAAAATAGAAATATCAAAAATAAGTCTAGGAATAGATCTCTTTTTTGGTTGGTATGTATTTTGCTTTGCGTAAGCAGTTTGAGTGCTGTGATCTGTAGTATTATAGCTATTATAGTTAGAATTAGGCTGTGCTGATGGAAGTGGGTGCTTTCTTAAATATTTATATCGAAGTTCTTCAATTGGAACATCGTTTTTATAATCGTTATTCATGCAGTTACTCCTTTACTGATTTTTTACAACGTTTTGATATGGATATATTGTCATACAGCTAGGACAGCAGTATTTTGATGCAACGGTTGAGATTCTCATTTTTTGTCCACAAACAGGACATGTAAAAATAATATTTAAGGATTGCGGTGCTTGCTCTTGCTGTGGCGCCGAAGCTTGAGGCGTAGGTTGCTGTGCTACATTTTGTTGGGTAAAGGAAGCTGTGCTTTCACTACCTGCGGCAACAGGCTTATATGGAGAAACTAAAGGAGAATATTCGCCTTTTGATGCTTCATATTGCTCATATGAGGTTGTATCAATATTTTCTGGCTTGCTCACCTTTTTAGATTCACTGTAGGAATAATATGAAGCTTCTTCTTCGCGATGTGCACCAAGAAACGACACTAATCTGTCATAATTAAGTCTTTTGCAGTCACGATATGCCATGAATATTTCCATGACAAACCAAATGAAAATTATAAGATAAAGCGCTAAAGATGTTAAAATGCCAAGTGGAGGAACAATCATCAAAATGATTGCATTGATAAATCCAAGCACCATTGGGCCGAAAATCTTTAATAGACCATATCCAACATCACCTATGTAAAATCTGTCAACGCCAAATTGACCAAGAAAGATTGAAAAAAGCAATGTGGCAATAGGGCTTTTTGTGGGTAAAAACATAAAAGTGTCCATGCATTCGTTGGATGCGCCCTTTAATGCAGTCCTAAATGCATCATGATTTTTTGCAGGAATTTTATCGCCATATTTTTCTATAGCAACCTGCACTCTGTTAGGTGTCATAAATAAACCTCCAAAATATATTAATTATTCATTATAAATCTATAATAAGCGTGCTAATTCGCATTAACAAGTTATCATATGTTCATACTTGGATATTAAATCTAGCTAATATTAATGGCAGTGACCATAAAATTTTTGTAGGTCAACAGCGTAGAATCCATCCTCATTTTTTATGTAACCGGAAAGGTTTCTTAAGCTTTCGGGCATACATCCCTCGGATAGGATTGATTTTTCAAGTCCACATCTATGCATAAAGCTCATTGTGGCTCTTAGCATAATTATCATTGCCTCAGAGTCATGCATATTTGGTGCATAAGCTAGGTTCTTAATTATACCAATGCCATTTTCAAATTTGAATTGGCAAATTCCAATAAAATCTCCATCATCGGCGCGATAGCAAAATGATTCTAAATCATATTCTATTTCGCATCTTTGGCAAAGCTCTCTTTGCTCATCCTTTGATTGTATAGGTAAAACTGTTAGCATATTTAAAAATCACTTAAATAGTGTCCCTTTCGCCTTTTAGATATTCAATTTCATTTTTTGTTAATTCACGCCATTTTCCTCTTTCAAGCTCGCCTAGCTTGAGCTTGCCAACGGAGATTCGTGTTAAACGCATAATTGTGAGCCCTACAGACTCGCACATTTTTCTTATTTGTCGGTTTCTACCTTCATTTAATGTAAAAAGTGTATTTGTTGCACCATCCTTTGAAGAGATAATGCGTACTTTTACTGGCTTCAATTTGTATCCGTCAATTTCCATAGGGGAATTTAACTTATGTAAAGCGTCGGGAGAAATTTCCCCTTTAATAATGACGCTGTATACCTTTGACATATCATGCTTAGGATGGGTAAGTCTGTTAGTTAATTCGCCGTCGTTTGTAAAAATCAAAAGTCCTTCCGAATACATATCTAGTCTACCAACGGGATAAACTCTTTCTTCAATATCGGTAAGAAGAGAGAAGACAGTTTCGCGCCCCTTTTCATCTTTTGCTGTTGTAACGTAGCCAAGAGGCTTGTTAAGCATAATATAACGCTTTTTTGAAGCTTGTGGCTTTATTACCTTGCCATTATAAATAACAGTGTCTTTTTCAGGGTCGATTTTATCTCCTAAAGAAGCAATTTTGCCGTTTATCTTAACGTTTCCGGCAAGAATTACCTTTTCACTGGCTCTTCTAGACATAATTCCCATGTCAGTGAAGAATTTTTGCAGTCTGATTTTTTCCATTATTTGAAAAGTCCTTTAATAAAAGAATATTTACTTGCTTTATTAACAGTATTGGTTGAAATAAGTGGAAGAGAAGCAATCTCCTCATTAAAATTGTAAAAAACAATTTTTCCAATCTCGTCACCCTCTTTAATAGGAGCTAGAAGATTTGACGATATATTAACCCGTGCGCTAATTGATTTTTCGCCTTTAGGGAGAGTGACAGAAAGAGAAGTAGGATTTGTAGCATAAATTTTGCCCACCTCGCCATCTTTTACATCTAATTCTAATAAATAGTCATTTTGCTTTGCAAGATTGATAGATTCATAGAGCGAGAATCCTAAATCATAAAGTGTTTTATGGTCGTTCCAGTCGTTTGGGGCGTTTAAAGAAACGCATATGAAGCTAACACCATCACGCTCACAAGAGGAAACAAGACAACGTCCACTTTTTTTGGTAAATCCAGTCTTAACTCCGTTTGTACCGTCATAAAGCCTTAATAGCTTATTGTGATTAACTAAAAAGCGTTTGCCCTCGCCTTTACCAATTGTTGCGCTTTTTGTGCGCACGATCTCGCTAAAGACAGGGTTGGATAGAGCATA
>JAZNFR010000070.1:0-9218 GCA_045576055.1 Eubacteriales bacterium | reverse complement strand
CTTTGTCTCAAAGAACGGAAAGAGCTTCGATGCAGTATTGAAGCTTGATAACGAGGGCAAGGTCGTATTCGATTTTAATTAAGGAGTTTACTATGGAAAGAGTATCTAAGCACAACTATTATCTTGACATTGCAGAAACTGTATCAGAAAGAAGCACTTGCCTTCGCCGTCGTTTTGGCGCTATTATCGTAAAAAATGATGTTATTGTTTCAACAGGCTACAACGGTGCTCCAAGAGGACGTGTAAACTGCAACGAGCTTGGCTCGTGCTACCGTGACACATTGGGCATTCCAAAGGGTGAAAGATATGAGCTATGCCGCAGTGTTCACGCAGAGGCAAACGCAATAATCGCAGCATCACGTGAGCAAATGCTAGGCGCTACTCTTTATATGTGCTGCACAGACCCAAAAACTGGTGATGTCATCGGTGGAATGAACAGCTGTATGATGTGCAAGCGTCAAATTATAAACGCAGGCATTACAAAGGTTATTATTAGAAACACAAAAACGGATTATACCGAGGTTATTGTTGGCGATTGGATTAAAGACGACGACAGCCTATCTGGTAAATTCGGATATTAATATGGAAAACTCGATAAAAATAGAGCAAATTTCAAAAAATGACGCATCCAGTGTCGCAAAAATCGAAAAGGAGTGCTTCTCAACTCCGTTTAGCGAGGACGATATTCTAGACTATATTGACAACCCTATTTGGCATTTTTTTGTCGCTAAAATTGACGAAAGCATTGTCGGTTACATTAGCTTTACAAAAATTATTGATGAATGTCAAATTGTAAATGTGGCAACCTCTCCAAGCGCAAGGAAAATGGGTGTCGGTAAGGCTCTTATCGAGCGTCTTCTTAGCTATGCTAAGGAAAACGGATGCACAAAGCTCTTTTTAGAGGTGAGAGAATCTAATTTGCCAGCTATAAGCTTATATAAAAAGTTTGGCTTTTTGCCTGTTGGCATATCAAAAAACCATTACACACAGCCAAAGGAAAATGCTGTGCTTATGAATTTAGAAATTTGAAAGGAAGGATGCAATAATGTTAGTTTTAAGCTTTGAATCCTCATGTGACGAAACCGCCTGTGCTGTGCTTGAGATGGGCGAAAGCACTCGCGAGGTAAAATCGAATATTATTGCTTCATCCGTCGATATTCAAGCGCTTTACGGTGGTGTTGTTCCCGAAATTGCGAGTCGCGCACACATTGAAGCAATTTCCAAAATCACCTACGAGGCTTTAGATGTTGCGGGGGTGACCATAAAGGATATTGACCTAATTGCTGTTACAAACGGCCCTGGTCTTATCGGCGCGCTTTTAGTTGGCGTTAACTTTGCAAAATCACTTGCCTATGCCAACAACATCCCACTAGTTCCCGTTGACCATATTAAAGGACACGTTGCAGCAAATTATCTTACACACAAGGAGCTTCAGCCGCCGTTTTTATCTCTAGTGGTTTCCGGCGGGCATACATCCTTTTTCGATGTAAAATCATACACAGGGTTCGACGAAATTGCCTCAACTCGTGATGACGCGGTTGGCGAATGCTTTGACAAAATCGGACGTGTTATGGGCTTACCCTACCCCGGTGGTGCTATGGTTGACAAGCTAGCCTCAAGAGGCAACAAGACAGCTATCGCCTTTCCTTCCCCAAGTATTAACAAGGAAACACTTGACTTTTCGTTTAGCGGCCTTAAAACCGCTGTTATTAACTATCTAAACACAAAAAGACAAAAAAACGAGGAATTTTCCGAGGAGGATGTTTGTGCTTCGGTTACTTATTCCATCACCGAGGCTATGAAGCATAAGGTGCGCGATGCCCTATTGAAAACCGGCTATGACAAAATCGTTTTGGCTGGTGGGGTTAGTGCAAACTCACATATAAGAGAGGCGCTTACCTCCCTTGCTAGTGAGGTTGGTGCTACATTTTATGCACCAGAAATGCCTCTTTGTGGCGACAATGCTGCAATGATAGGCGCACAAGGATATTATGAATTTTTGGACGGAGCGCGTGCTGATGAAGCATTGAACGCTTTCCCAAGCTGACGGAGATTAAAATGAAGATTTCTATTAAATATACGGGAGGCATTATAAACCTTCCAGCAGGCGTTATCGATTTGGCAAAAGATGCTGATGAAGGAGCACTCAAGGTGATTCTCGCTTTATCCACATACTCAAGCCATTTTGGCGATTTTGACAGCGCTATTCCCGTGCTTTCTGAAAGACTTGGGATAAGTGTGAACGAAATAATTAGTGCGCTCCAATTTTGGGCAAAAAACGGCATTATTGAGGTTGACGGCTTTGAGGTCTCGCCTAGTGCCGCTTCCTCAATTTCAGAAGCCACAAATGCAGTGCCATCCTATACTGGTGCACAAATTAGTGCGCTTGTAAACGCTAATCCAAGCTTTAAGATGCTTGCTGACTGTGCCCAAAATGTGCTTGGCAAGGATTTTACACCTACTGACTATAACTCTCTTTTACATATTAAGAATTTTTATAAATTCAGCGACGAATATATACTTATGTTACTTGCTTATTGCGTTGAGAATAACACCTCCAACTGGGCATACATAAGAAAAACATCAAAAATCCTCTATGACGAAGGCATTGACACCTATGAAAAATTAGAGGAGCACTTCGCCGCTCGTAGAAACAAGCGCTCCCTTGAATATAAGGTAAGAAAGCTCTTTGGTATAGGTGGCCGTGAGTTTACTGCGCGTGAAAAATCAATATTTGAAGCTTGGGCTACTGCAAAATATGGCTACGAGCTTATTAAAAAGGCATTCGAGATTTCAGTTGACAACACAGGCAAAAGCAACTGGAATTACACAAATAAAATACTTGAAAACTGGCTAGCATCTGGTGTTAAAACCTTAGAGGATGTAGAAAAAGCACTTCAAAGCCACAAAAGCAAGCTAGATATGTCATCATTTGACACTGACGACTTTTTCGAGGCTGCACTCAAGCGCTCGGAAGAAAGAATCAAGGAAAGGAGTAAAAAATGAGCTTTTCAAGACAAGTTATTAATAAAGTAAATGAAGAGTTTGAAATCAAGCGTCAAAGAAACGAATCCTTGCGCGATTCTAGGATCATTGAAATTTACTCCAAAATTCCAGAAATTAAAGCCATTGACAAGGAATTATCCCAAACAGGTATGTCTATTATGTCTTGCGCACTTGAGGGCAAGGATGGTCTAGATGAAAGAATTGCCAAGCTAAAGGAACGCAATTTAGAGCTTCAAGGCAAGCGTGCCTCATTATTGACTTCTTTTGGTTATAGCGAGGACTATACAGATTTGCACTATGATTGCAAGCTATGTCAGGATTATGGTGCTTACAACGGAAAAACCTGCATATGCTACAAAAATAGACTCGTTGAGGAGCAGCTAAAGCTTTCGGGCATTTCAAATCTTGTAAAAACACAAAGCTTCGATACATTTTCTCTTGACCTTTATGAAAACAAAGCGGAAATGTGTGAGCTTTTGGATTATGCAACCAACTACGTACGTGACTTTGCTTCTATAAAGGACAATGTTTTGTTTGTTGGTGGCACTGGTCTTGGTAAAACCCACCTTTCGACTGCCATTGCAAAAGCGCTTATCGAAAAGGGCTACAATGTTGTTTATGAAACAGCGCAAAACATATTCTTCGATTTTGATTCTGACCGTTTTAGAGACCGCTTTGGCGACAGTGAGCCTATCTCACAAAAGTATTTAGACTGCGACCTGCTTATAATTGACGACCTCGGTGCTGAGGCTGTTAATTCATTTACCGTCGCGTGTCTTTACAATATTATTAATACAAGACTAAACAAAAGCTTACCAATTATCGCTAGCACTAACCTAAATTCAAAGGAAATAAGAAGTGCCTATCACGATAGAATTACAAGCCGTTTGTTTGGCGAATTTAATATTAAGCTTTTCAAAGGAAACGACCTAAGAAAGGTGCAAAAATAAAAATTTTTAAAAAACACTTGACAAAGCATATTCACTATGCTATAATGTTGAGGCTAATCCAAAGACAGCAGGTTACAGTAATTGCCTAAAGCTCCCTGCCGAGGAAGAATTTATATAATTTTATAGTTAATAAATCTTTTTTCGGTGTGGATATTTGTCTTTTACTCGGAAAAAGATTTTTCTTTTTCTCCTGCCGGAAATTTACAAGGAGGTTATTATGCCAAGTAATTCAGTTCTTGAACAAAAGAAAGCCGTTGTTGCTGATCTTGTTGAAAGAATCAAGAAAGCAAAGAGTGGTGTACTTGTTCAATACCAAGGTATCACAGTTGAAAACGATACCAAAATGCGTGCCGCTTTCAGAAAAGCAGGCGTTGACTATATGGTAATTAAAAATACTCTTATCGGTCGTGCTTGTGATGAAGTAGGCTACGAAGCAATGAAGGAAAATCTTAACGGTATGAGCGCTATCGCTATCGGTTATGACGATCCAGTTGCTCCAGCAAAGATTGCAAAAGAATATGCTGACAAGGTTGAAACCTTTGAAATTAAGGGTGGTTTCCTTGAAAACGCAGTTGTTGATGCAAACACAGTTAAGGCTCTTGCTGATATTCCTTCTAAGGAAGTACTTCTTGCAAGATTCCTCGGTAGCATCCAAGGTCCTATCTCAGGCTTTGCACGTGCTATCCAAGCAGTTATCGACCAAAAGAACGGCGTAGAGGCTGCTGAATAAGTTTAACGTTAACTTAAAAACGTAAATAAAAAAGAAAAATTATATTATCTAAATTACGGAGGATAAATTATCATGGCTAACGAAAAGGTTACTAATATTCTTGAAGAAATCAAAACACTTTCAATTCTCGAGCTTGCTGATCTTGTAAAGGCAGTTGAGGAAGAATTCGGCGTATCTGCAGCTCCTGTTGCAGTTGCTGGTGCAGCTGTTGCTGCAGCTCCTGTTGAGGAGAAGACAGAGTTTGACGTTGTACTTGTTGAAGCAGGTGCAAGCAAGCTCAACGTTATCAAGGTTGTAAGAGAGCTTACAGGTCTTGGTCTTAAGGAAGCTAAGGAACTCGTTGAAAGCGCTCCAAAGACAATTAAGGAAGCAGTTTCTAAGGAAACAGCTGAAGACATCGCTAAGCAACTTACAGACGCTGGCGCAAAAGCTGAAGTTAAATAATTTAGTTTTGGATTTAGTAAAAAACACCCTGTCTTATGGCAGGGTGTTTTTATTTGCAATCAATAAAAAGAACCGCAATTGCGGTTCTTTTAAATTTTATTCTTCATCTTCTACAGGAGTTTCTGGAACTGCTGCATCAACATAGGTTAATACAGCTGGTTTATCAGCGAGCTCATCTCCACTAATATATGAAATTACGCCATCAACCATCAAATAGCCACTGCAGTTAACTGCAACAGATGTTGAAACACCGTTTATTATTAATACTACCTTGGAATAATTAGTATCTGTCATATCCATAGAAACTGCATTTGCGCCAGCTACAATTTTGCCATCTACAACGGAAAGAGGAGCTATTTCGCCATTTGCAATTGCAGCAACTACACCGTAGTTAATCTTTACTTGCATCAAGCTCTCGTAGAATTCAAGTGCTTTAATATTAACACTAACTGTTTGAGAAATAGATTTAACATTGGAGCTGCTTTCTTCCATTGAATAGCCTAGGTCGTCAAACAAAGGTGCAAAGGATTCTTCCTCTATATCCGGCGTTGTATTGGCATCGCAGTGAGCGCACTTCTTTGTGATTGTACCCTTTAATAGATAGTTGTTATTTGCATAAACGATATTAACTATTGTAGCACCATCAGAAATATCAAACTCATGTGTGTCGGAAACATATGTTTCCTCATCAGTTACTTTATATGTGTCGCCACAGCCTGGGCACTTGTAAATAGTAACTGAGCCGGCAGGGCAAACTGTGTTGTCAGGGGTAGCCTCGTGTGAATGCTCAACATAATTCAATTTAAGTGGTGTTGAGTCAGCCAAAACCAAATCAACAACCGCACCACAGCCCATATGGGTTGTTACTGTACCACTTGTGATATTGGTTACTGTAGCCTTTGATGTTATGTTTCCAGCATTGTTTGCTGTGTAAGCCTTGCAGTATATTGTATTATCTGACTTTTTAAATGGGTCGCTTTGGGTAAACTCAACAGAATCAGCAAGACAAACCACCGTGCATTGAGCCTCAAAGAAGTTGGAAATCGTTGTTACGCCTTCTCCGCAAATAACAACTGAAGGAGCGTTTCCATCAAATGCCCATCTTGTCATTGCAAGAGTAACGTCTTCTGCAGCATTAATGTACATTACACCGGTAATATTACATTTTCTAAATGTTTCATCGCCTAACGATTTGATAGCAGTTGGCCAAATAATTTTAGCTGAACCGATATTAGATGAAGCTAACGCTTTACCACTAAAGGTTTCCATACTTGAAAGGTCAACTACCTTTTCGCCGTTTTGATTGTACCATTGGGTTGTAGTGTTTCCTGCATCATATTTAGTTGAGAAACAAAATGCGGTTCCTTCAATTGACGTTGTATTTGAAAGGTTGATATATATTTTTTCAACCGCTGTATTTGACGCGAAAGCACTTGGGCCATAAGATGTAACAGGGGACTCAATTTTTATTTTTTTCAAGCTTATACAGTTTTGGAAGCAGTGTGTTCCTATCGAAGCACGTGTTGTTGTTCCCAAAATTTCAAGCTCTTCTATTGTTGTTTGTCTAAATATCTGACCGCTTGTTGAAAGTGCGCATCCATCAGGAATGATAACCTTTTTAAATTTAGCGCCTTGGAAGGCTGCCATAGCTATTGATGTGCAGTTAGAAAAATCAGGGCATTCAACTACAACATCGCTACCATCTGCCAAAAATGCTTTTGCATCGTAGAAATAGAATGGATTTTCTCGTGGGCTATTGCCATTGGTTTCGTTTGATGGGTTAAATCCAGCTTGATTAATCTGTGTAATTTTTGAAAAATCAACATAAATTTTTGTAAATTCTGTATTTGTGTAAGTATTTGCAATCATACCATTTGGAATGGTCGTGATATGCTCACTCAAAATACGAAGCTCTTTAATTGAGGTATTGCTTTCAAATGCACCATGCTTAATAGAATTTACCTTGTAGGTTTTGCCACCGTATTCAACAGTTGATGGGATTGTAACTATTGCTGTTGTAGCGGTCTGGTTATCGCGCGACACCTCTGCTGTTAACGCGTTGTCGTTCAACGAATAATGTACGCCATCAATCTCGGTAGCTGAAATTGAAATAGCAAATAAGCACATTACTGCTATCGCTATTAAAGCGCCGAGTAAAATTTTCTTTTTCATAAACAGTTCTCCTAATTAAATTTTTATTTTACTTTATAATATTAACACATATGTGGAAAATTGTCAAGTTGAACAAAAAAAGAAGAAAAAAGACTGGGATTTGTTAATATTGTACAAAATAAGCAGGCTAAGGGCTAATTTAAGTCCGTTTTTAGCTCTAATAATTAGCCGTTTACTCTTTTGTTGTTGTCAACATGCACAATTTTCCTTTATTTGTTAATTTTTTATGAATTCGAAATAAAAAGCGCTCCCTCTTGGATTTCCCCAAGTGAGAGCGTTCGTTTCTTATTTTTTCTTTTGTTCTTGCTTTTTCTTTTCTATAAGCTCTAGGATAAATTCCCTTAAATCTGTTGGATTTTCAGTGGTGAAATCAACTCCGGCTTCCTTTAAAACAGACTCCTCACGATATCCCCAAGTAACACCGATAGATGTAATTTCCGCGTTTTGCGCAGTTAAAGCATCAACATCGGAATCACCAACAAAAAAGCAGTTTGCAGGCTTTACCCCCATTTGCTTACATATGTAAAGCGTTGATGTTGGGTCTGGCTTTGAAGGTGTGCCCTCTGCTTGACCTAGAACAACACTAAAAAATTTCTTGTCAAAAAGTGTATAGATAATATCCTTTACAAATGGGTCTTGCTTATTTGAAAGAACTGCAAGCTTGACACCTGCTTCCTTTAGCTTTATAAGCTCACTAAAAATTCCATCATAAAGATGTGTTTTTTCTAGATAGCATTTTGCGTACTCATAGCCGTATACATCAAGTGCGCTATCGACAATAAACTCATCATCCTGCACTGTTTTTGGAAGTGCACGGCGCACAAGCTCCCTTGCGCCATTGTTAATAAACTTTAAAACCTCAGCCTTTGTGCGTGTTTTATAGCCTAGTCTAATTAGCATATTGTTTACACCACTAGTAATATCGTCTAGGGTGTATGCCAAGGTACCATCTAAATCGAAAATAACTCCATAGGAAGCCATTGTCTATCCTCCATACTTAAAATATTAATCAAAGAGCCCATCCGATAAATAACGGAGCCCTGTGTCTGGCAAAAGAACAACAATATTCTTGTTTTCCTCTTCCTTCGCCACCTTCGTAGCGGCGCAAAGCGCTGCACCTGAGGAAATTCCTGCTAAAATACCTTCCTTTTTCGCAAGTATTTTAGCATATTCATAAGCTTCCCCATCGGTTACTGTTATTACCTTATCGCAAACCTCGTTGTCAAAGGTTTTTGGTATAAAGTTTGCGCCTATGCCTTGAATTTTGTGTGCGCCACTTACTCCCTTTGAGATAAGAGGTGAGCTTGCCGGCTCAACACCATATATTTTGATTTCAGGATTTTGCTCCTTTAGGTATTTTCCAACGCCACTCAAGGTGCCTCCTGTACCTATGCAAGAAATAAAAATATCGACACGTCCCTCGGTTTTTTTATAAATTTGAGGTCCTGTGGTCTTATAGTGTGCCTCGGGGTTTGACATATTTTCAAACTGTGATGCCAAAAAGCCACCTGTTTTTTCTTTTATTTCGTTTGCGCGTTCTATTGCGCCGTTCATTCCAAGACTAGCGGGCGTTAAAACAACCTCTGCGCCATACGCCCTCATTACAGCTATTCTTTCCTTTGACATGTTGTCGGGCATAACAATTACAACCTTATATCCCTTGAGGGTGCCAAGCATTGAAAGGGCAATTCCTGTGTTGCCAGAGGTAGCCTCTATTATCGTATCTCCCTCTTTTAAGAGTCCCTTTTCCTCTGCTTCGCAAATAATAGCCTTAGCTACTCTATCCTTTGAGGAGCCAGCTGGATTATACATTTCAAGACTTGCTATAAGTCTACTCTTTAAGGAGAATTCCTTTTGTATTTTTGAGAGCTTGACAAGTGGGACATTGCCAATTAGCTCTTCTTGAGAATTATATA
>JAZNFR010000069.1:0-2758 GCA_045576055.1 Eubacteriales bacterium | reverse complement strand
ATTTTTAACTATCTAAACGGTCAAAAGGATAAATATACTTATGACGAAATGATAGAAGACTTTTATGCAAACGAGATTTATGGTTATGAGTTCAACCTAAACAACTACGAAATGACAGTTGTCCTTAAAAACGAAAAGGGCGAGGAATATACACAGGTTTGCGAATTTACAACAATAGATTTCCATAATTTCTTTGCTCCATATTATGGCGAA
Organism: Eubacteriales bacterium; assembly: GCA_045576055.1. GTDB lineage: Bacteria > Bacillota > Clostridia > Oscillospirales > CAG-272 > RGIG2000. Next base: position 2,545 of record JAZNFR010000069.1, on the reverse strand, counting down.
GGCGATTTGTCTAAAATAAAGGTACAATTTGAAACCGCTGTTGATGCAGAGGGAAATCCAATTTGGAATTTAGATAAAAATAGATGCGTTACTATTCCAATCAAGGAAACCCCTTGGATTGTACAATACCTACCATTTATCATTCTTATCGGTATAGTATTACTATTTATGTTCTTCTCAATGCGTCAAGCAGGTGGGGGCAAAATGGGTGGCTTTGGCAAATCCAAGGCAAGAACAATTACCGACAAGGACAAAAAGGTTACATTTGCTGACGTTGCTGGTGCTGACGAGGAAAAGGAAGAACTTACCGAGTGCGTTGAGTACCTTAAAAATCCAGGTAAATTCACACGTCTTGGTGCGAAAATTCCTCACGGTGTACTTTTAGTAGGCCCTCCAGGTACTGGTAAAACATTACTTGCAAAGGCTGTCGCTGGTGAGGCTGGCGTGCCATTTTACTCAATGTCAGGCTCTGACTTTGTTGAAATGTACGTTGGTGTAGGTGCATCTCGTGTTAGAGATTTGTTTGATAACGCAAGAAAATCACCTGCTGCTATTATATTTATAGATGAAATTGATGCAGTTGGTCGTCAAAGAGGCGCAGGTCTTGGTGGTGGCCACGATGAAAGAGAACAAACACTTAACCAATTGCTTGTTGAAATGGACGGCTTTGACGGACATTCAGGCATTATCGTTATGGCGGCAACAAACCGTCCTGACATTCTTGACTCAGCTTTATTAAGACCTGGTCGTTTTGACCGTCAGGTTACTATTGGTTACCCAGACATCCAAGGCAGAGAGGCTATTTTGAAGGTTCACTCAAAGAAAAAGCCATTCGAGGAGTCTGTTGACCTATATAAAATTGCTCAAGTTACAGTTGGCTTTACAGGTGCTGACCTTGCAAACCTACTAAACGAAAGTGCACTTTTGGCTGCACGTCGTGGTAAAAACCTTATCGGTATGGCAGAAATTGAGGACGCAATGATTAAGATTACCGTTGGTACTCAAAAGAAGGCAAGAAAGATGAGCGACAAGGAAAAGCGTAATACCGCATGCCACGAGGCTGGTCACGCAATTCTTTCACACATCTTGCCAACTCAAGACCCAGTTAGACAAATTTCCATCATTCCAAGCGGACGTGCGCTCGGTTATACTCTAACACCTCCTACCGAGGATAAGTATAGCGAGTCTAAAGAGGAAATGAAGGAAAGAATCGCTATGATGCTCGGTGGTCGCGTTGCTGAAAGACTTGTTTTTGGCGACTACACAGGTGGCGCATCTAACGACATTATGCGCGCAACTGAGGTCGCAAGAAAAATGGTTACCGTTTATGGCATGAGCGACGAGCTTGGCACCATTCATTTTGGTTCTCAGCATGGCGCAAATGAGGTGTTCCTAGGTAGAGACTTTGGTTCAACTCCTAACTATTCTGATGAAACCGCAGCAAAAATTGATGCAGAAATTAAGAAAATCATTGATGAATCATATAATTTGGCGGTTGAGCTTCTCACAAAATATAGAGAAAAGCTTGATTTCGTTACTGAATTCTTGCTACGCAATGAGATTATGGATGATGAGCAGTTTGCTCTCGCTATGAAGGAAGGCGTAACAATGGAGGACGTTGAAGCCTTGGTTACTGAAAAGAAAAAGAGAAGCCAAGAGGAAAACGAAAGACGCGCCCGCCAAATGGAGGAGCAAAAAAAGCTTCAAGAGGAAGAAAGACGTCGCCTTGAAAAAGAGCTTGGTCTCTTTGACGACACAACTGAAGATGAAGCTGTATGCGATTCTGAAGATGTTATTGAAGAGGTTATAGAAGAGCCTATCGAAGAAGAAACCGACGAAAAATCCGAATAAAATTAGGCAGGGACTGTTTTGGTCTCTGCCTTTTTACTATATATAGATACATTTTAGAGAATCTAGACATATTTACTTGTCAAAATGCACAAAAACCATTATTGAATACTGTCGAAAACAACCAAAAATCAACAAATCTATTGACAATCAACATAAATATATTATATAATAGTTGTGTAAAACAAATCTTAAAGGAGACATTTTATGAAGAAAAAACTATTTTTAATATTGTTTGCAGTGCTTGCAGCTGTAGTATTAGTTTTCTCAGCATGTGGTGGTTCAAAGGATACAGATACTGACACAACTGTGAATACAGATACACAAAAGCCAAGCGGGGATACTCAAACACCAGGTTCAACTGATTCGAATACTGATGCCACATCAACCTGCGCACACGACTGGAAGGTTACAGGCGGTGACGCAACATGTACAACTGGTGGTAGCGTAGTATATCAATGCTCAAAGTGTAACGAAACAAAGAACGAAACAGTTGAATATTTAGGACACGATTTCCAAAAGACAAGCACAGTTGAGGTAACCTGTTCAACACCAGGCTATGACCTATATGAATGTGCAAGAGAAGGCTGTGACGTTACAGAGAAAAGAAACGAAAAGCCAGCAGCTATTACAAAGAACCACGTATTTGTTGAAGTTCGTCAAGAGCCAACATGTACAGCACCTGGTTCACAAGAAA
>JAZNFR010000068.1:0-1560 GCA_045576055.1 Eubacteriales bacterium | reverse complement strand
GAACCAACTCGTGTTCAGTGAGTTGTTGCAAAATGCGGTCAGGATTAGCTTCTGGCTTATCCATTTTATTAATAGCTACAATAATTTGAACCTTTGCAGCCTTTGCGTGATTAATAGCTTCTATTGTTTGTGGCATAATACCGTCATCAGCGGCAACTACGATAATTGCAATATCAGTTGCCATAGCACCACGAAGTCTCATAGCAGTAAATGCCTCGTGGCCAGGGGTGTCAAGGAATGTAATATCCTTGCCATTTATATTTACTCTGTAAGCACCGATGTGCTGTGTGATACCACCAGCCTCACCAGTTGTAACATTTGAGTGTCTAATTGCATCAAGCAAGGAGGTTTTACCGTGGTCAACGTGACCCATTACGCAAACAACAGGCGCTCTTTCCTTGAGTGTCTCTGGTGCGTCCTCCTCCTCATCAAATAGCTTTTCCTCGATTGTAACAACAACCTCTTTTGATACCTTAACACCAAGCTCATCAGCGATAAGATATGCTGTATCGTAGTCAACAACCTCATTTACAGTTGCCATAACGCCCATCATAAAGAGCTTCTTAACAACCTCGTTTGCGTTAACCTTAAGCCTTGTTGCAAGCTCACCAACGGAAATCTCGTCAGGAACAGTAATTGAAAGCTGAGTATTCTTAGCCTTTTCAAATACCTCGCGCTTGATTTTTTCCATTGCCAAGCGCTCCTTTTCTTTCTTGGAGCTTACATCCTTGTTGTTTTGCTTCTTAAGCTTTTGCTTAGAGGAGCCTTGATTGTAATGACCGTAGCTTGTTTCGTAGGAATCGTGCTTTTCATCATATTTAGAAAGGTCTACATTTGATGTTCTTGTGTCAACAACACGGGTAGCACCTGTCTTTGTCTTGATTTCAATTACATTGCTCTCAGGCTTCTTTTGCTTAGGAGTAACATTGTATGTGCGTCTTTCTCCCTCGTCCTTGTCAAAGCCCTTGTAGCCCTTGTCAAAGCCCTTATCGTAGCTCTTTTGACCTCTGTCGTTTTTGTTAAAGCCACCCTTGTCATTATTCTTAACAAAGCCATCCTTACCAAAGCTTTCCTTAACAAAGCCATCCTTGCCAAAGCGCTCACCCTTATCAAATGGCTTTTGGGAAGATTGTGGCTTGTCAAACTGCTTAGCCCCACGGTCAAACTTGCTAAATTTGTCGTTTTTGTTAAACTCAGGCTTTTTATCAAATTGCTTTGGCTCCTCAGTCTTAGGAGTTGCCTTTTCAGCCTTTGGCTCAGCCTTGACTTCAGCCTTAACCTCAGTCTTAGGCGCTGGCTTTTCAGTCTTAGGAGCAACCTTTTCAGCCTTTGGCTCAGCCTTGACTTCAACCTTAGCCTCTGTCTTAGGTGCTGGCTTCTCAGCCTTAACTTCGGCCTTAGCAGGCTTTTCCTCAGCCTTGATTTCAGCTGGTGCTTCCGCCTTTTTAGCCTTTGGCTTCTTTTGGCTCTTAATTGTAGCCTCACCGTTGAAGTAGCTGTCAATTCCAGCAAACTGTCTTTCAAGAGTAAGCTTATTTATAAAAATTGCAATTTCGCCAT
>JAZNFR010000067.1:0-2973 GCA_045576055.1 Eubacteriales bacterium | reverse complement strand
ATGCATTTATTCTTCTTTGAGAAAACAAGGTTCAAAAGCGAAATTAATTCATCGTAATTCTCTTTTTTTAGTCGTTTAATTTCCATTTTTCTCTTCCTTAGCTTTCTTTATAATTGCAATGGCGCTTTCTGGACTAATTGTAATAGTGATTTTCGAGCCCACAACAGGGGAAGCCTTGCCTTGACCGTAATATCTTATTTCATCATAGCTATCAAATGGAGCATCATACGCTAATGTGTATTCATTTTTGTCGCAGTTGGTGACAAGCATAACGGTATTTCCGTCCTTTTCCCAAGAGGATGAAAGAATCAGCGGTGCTTCACTAACATCTGAAAAACCGATTGCACTGTCTGTTACAAAGGTCGGAATGAAATCATTTGTTTTTGGTGGACGAAGCATTTTACCGTAGTTAAAATAATCCTTAAATTCATATCTCATTTGGCACATACGGGACAAATACACCATTTTTTCATCGTCGTCAACAATATCGGCATTAATCCAACCGATTTGCTGACCAAACATAACGCTTTGACCCACATGGAATCTGAAATATTCCTTGTCTGATTTTTTGTATCCGTTAGTGCTTCTGCCGAACATAACCACGTGACCTGCATAAATTTTTGAGAAAAACGGCACGTAATTGGTTGCAACCCACGCCCATGTTAAAAATCCGTCAAATTGGTCAGCGTAAGGCTCAGCGTTACATTCACTTGTGAAAATACAATTATCATTACATTCTTCCTTGAGACGTGACATTATGTTCTTGTAGGAACGAACCCAAAAGGACCCGCCACCACCCTCGTGATTATGATGCGGAGCGCAGCATAAATTCGCATCGGATGCGCTGACCTGGTCAAGATAAACACCGTCAACGTGGCATTCCTTTGACATTTTTCTGATAATTTCTGCAAGTGCCTCACGCCAAATATGATTTGACGGACACATTACGGCAAGCTGACAAAGTGAGCCGTCCGGCTCATGTGAGGCATAGGTTTCGATACACAAATTACCGTTTACGTCACGCACTGCGCCCTCTGAAAATTCACGCTCGAATTTCTCCGTTGAAAGGTCGCTCGTTCTTGTATCTACAAGACGGGCATTGATATATGGCATTACGTATACGTTGTTTTCGTGAAATTCATCAATGCTTTCCTTAAATCCGTCCTTTACGGGAAAATAGTAGGGATAGTCATTGTTAAACGGAATTCGGTGCCAATTGTAAATATGATAACCAACAGGGAGACCGAGCCTTTTTGCAAATTCAATAGGCTTGTTTTTCCAATCGTCGGGCTTTGGAGGAACAAGGCTTCTTAAAGAAATCGGAACAGGCTCAGCTAAGGGATTGTCATCGTTAGGCATCCAGTCCATAATCCAAACAGGAAGATCCTTAAACCAATCGGGAGTATCGTATCTGCCGATGGGGGCATACCACTCCGCGTGATTTTTAACGTATTCCTCATATATACAAGCCATATCGTACCAATCACCGTCCAAAGCTCGCATAACAACCTTTCCAACCGGTTCAAAGGAGTTATATGCTTTTCCCATTGAGGTAGCGGGATATTCAAATGAAAAGCTTCCTTCTCCTCGTCTGAACATATCGCATCTCATATCGCATCTTTCTGCGGTTGGGGAATGTACGGCTACATAAAGTCCGTTTGATTTTTCCATTGTAGGCTCATAAATTCCAAGCACGGGGGAAACGCAACCGAATCCGTTTGGATAATGGGAGTTCCAATGCACCTCTTTTTCGTAAGCATTATCAAAAACCTGACCGCTTGCTTGCGCTATAAGCAGATGCGGCTTTTCATATCCAACAAAGGAAATTGACGGAACGGATGCTGATAACACCGTGTAATTCGGGGAATCGTTTATAACCTGTAAGCCAAAGGTAATCTCATCCTTTCGGTAAGCTCTTACAGTGATAATTACACGAATCGGCAGTGAACGAGGAAATTCAAAAACCACACGAAGCTCGTTTTTGCCGCTCCATACGTTAACGTTATCCCAGCCTTTCTCGGATGAAAAGCTTTCTACCTCATCTGTTTTGAGATTTTTTATCTTAAGAGTGGTCATAGGATTTACGCAAGGCTCTTCTATCGGCTGATAGTCTAAAAGAGAGGTTTTTGCAAGTGAAGCTCCGTCTTTTCTGACATAGATAGCGCTTGTAAGGCGCCCGCTTGTAATATCGTATCTATCCCCACTTATTTTTGCAATGGGTACGAATTTCTTAGCCGTAACAGTTGGCAATACAGGCATGCCCTCACCAAAGGAAATAACCGAACACAAAGCATAAGCTTCGCTTATCATATTTAAAAAGAAATCTATTTTTGTGCCCACGTTACTTTTCAGCGAACAAAATTCAACCTCACCGTCCCCTGAAAGATATGGTATAGCTGTATTAACGCTTCTGGGCGCAAAGGCAGTACAGCCTGCATTTGATAGCATAACATAACCGTAATCGTCACATAAAGCACCGTTTGAAAGTGTAACCTGGTGTGTTATATCGTTGACACCAACTGAAAAATCGGGACCAAATCCTTGAAAGTCGTTAAATTTACTTCTTTCAAATTTCAAATCCATCCAGGACATCATATGGATAGGCAGCTGTATTTCCGATGTAAAATATGTATTCACCAAAAGTGCGTTGTCACCGCAAATTTCAAAATTATAATGAACCTTAACAGGACCTATGGGAGAGTTATTTTCATCGGTTGGATAAGCGTGAACCGTTAAAGAATTTTCACTTTCCTCGGTCTCTATATCCGAGCAGATCATATTATAATACCCAACGGTTTTCAAGGTATCTTTAGAGAAAAATCTGTATTCGTGTTTCCCGTTTGTAACAGTATAAAATAAATTGCCGTTTTCAAAATCAAGGCTTAAATTAAAGCCGTTTTTAAATTTAAAGACTTTTAAAGATTGCATATTAAATCTCTTTTCTGTTTCGTTATTTTTGAACAACCGTTCTTA
>JAZNFR010000066.1:0-3744 GCA_045576055.1 Eubacteriales bacterium | reverse complement strand
ATTATTTCTCCAATTTTCAACATATTACACCTCCAGCTGAATAGATTTTCTATATTTTCATCGAATATATTTTATCATATTTTTTCCAAAAAGTGTAATACCAAAATTAAAAAATTTAAATATTTTTTAATTGATAAGATGAAAAAATCTCTACAAAAATGTTTGAATTGATGTTTAAAATATCGTCTTTTATTTTATTGCAAACAGGATTCTCTGTAAAGAAATGTCCAGCCTCAATAATATTTATTCCCATATCCTTCGCATCTATGATTGTATTGTAGCTTGCGCGACCAGTTAACAAGGTGTCAGCGCCAAGCTCAATAGCTCTTTCAACTAAATCCTTGCCATCTCCACCTACAATATATATTTTTTCAACATCCTTGTCACCATTATATAGCACAAGCGGTGTATTTAATGACTTTTTTGTATTTTTGGCAAATGTAGAAAGTGGTACTTTCTTAGGTAATAATCCAATTCTTCCTACTGGATCACAAGAATCAACTTCAACATTTACAAGACCCAAAAGTGAAGAAAGAACATCATTTACCCCACCATTTGCAGCGTCAAGTCTTGTATGAAAGGAAAAAACTGTAACGCCGTTTTTAATTAATTTTATGAGCTTGCTTTGTGTAAATTTAGAAGGAGTCAATGCTTTTTGAGACTTAAAAACAAGAGGATGATGTGAAACAATTAAGTCAAAATCATTACTTATAGCATAATCAACTGTGTCCATTGTAACATCAAGAGAAACAAGCACACGCTTAACCTCTCTATCAAAATCATCACAGCACATAATACCATCATTGTCCCATTCAGCTCTTAATTCTTCAGGATACAAAAGTGTTAATTTTGAATATAGCTCATTAACTGTCATCTTAGCTTCTCCAATTCTTTTATTTCTTCTTCAATTTCCTTTGTGTCATACCCGCCAGATGCTAGTCCATCACGCTTTTTTTGTTTTTTGGCAATTGTCGAATTTAGCAAAATCTTGAATTCCTGTGTGCTATTTTCAATGTTTAGCTTACCTAACTCAAGCTCTATCTTAGAAAGTGAATGAAACTCTCCATCATACTGTAAACAAAGGACTTGGTAGATTTTTTCGTCCTCAAAAACAACATCTTCGGCAATTGTAGAAAATCCATTTGACACATATTCTCTAACCTTGTCAACCTGTGTCATTGGCTGAAGAATTATTCTTACGTTATTTTGTCTTATGTATGAGGAGCTTTCAAGAATTTTTACTATCAATTCTCCACCCATACCGCATATAACAATATCGCTTGGTGCAATTTTTTCTACACCGTCAAGTCCAGGAATTACCTCTGTTATAATCTTGTCCTCTAATCCATATTTTTGAATATTTTCATTTGCTCTTTGGATTGGACCCTCGTTGATATCAGATGCATATGCTCTACTAACCTTGTCATTTAAGACGAGGTAAATTGGCAAATATGCATGGTCTGTTCCTATATCTGCAACAACTGCACCGCTTCGCACATATGCTGCGGCGGTGCAGAGTCTTTTACTGATTTTAAAATCGTTCATTATTTTGAAAGAAAGCTGTTGAGCTTCTCAACAAGTGCGTCAGCATCTGTGCCATGAACTCTACAAGCATCTTCAATAGATTCGCCTCTTGAATGTGGACAACCTAAGCAATGCATACCGATTTCAAAGAAAAATTGTGCTGTTTCAGGGTTATAATCAAGTACATCTCCGATTATTGTTTGTTTTGTAACTACCATTTTTATTCTCCTTTTAATAGTTTTATTTTTCCACCGATAGAGGTTATCTTATCAACTAAGGATTCATAGCCCCTAACGATATAATTGACATTGTTAATTACACTTGTTCCTTCTATTGCAAGTGAAAGACAAGCAAGAGCCGCACCAGCGCGCAAATCAGTAGCATCAAATACAGCTGGATTTAATTTAGACGGCAAAATTTCAACAGATGAGTCAAGCCTTTGAATTCTTACTCCTGTCTTTTTAAGCTCTTCTACATATGCAAATCTAGTAGGAAAAACATTTTCCTTAATGCTTCCTCCATCCTTTGTAAAGCAAAGTAAGGCTGCAAATTGAGGATGTAAATCAGTTGGAAAAAGTGGATACGGATTTGTTTCCACAGACGTGCCAGCAAGCTTTTTTAAGACCTTTACACGTATTTCATCATAATATGAATCTATTTGATAGCCCATACCTTTAAAAATGTCACAAACGTATTTTAAGTGCTCATAATTAACACCACTTAAATTTATGTCACCACCAGTTGCACCAACAAAGGTCATATACGTAAGTGCTTCTATCATATCAGGAAATATCTTATACTCTACCGAGTGTAGCTTTTTGACACCCTCACAATAGATTCTTCTACCATATCTTACTATTTTTGCACCAGCAAGATTCAAAAAACGGATCAAATCGTCAACATGAGGCTCTATCGCCACATTGTCAATAACAGTTATTCCGTCTAATAATGCACACGCAAGTACTATATTTATTGTAGCACCAACAGAAATTTTGTCAAGAGTTATTTTTGTGCTTTTAAGCTTTTTAGGGGCATTTATAGAAACAAATTCGTTACCAGCCTTGACCTGTGCACCTAGAAGCGAAAAGGCGTTTAAATGTAGCTCTATGGGTCTAAATCCAAAATTACATCCACCAGGCATTACCATCTCTGCCTTGCCGAATCTTGATAACATTGCTCCCATTAAATAGTAGGAAGCACGCATTTTTGAAATTAAATCATAGCCTTTTATGTCACTTTGCAGGTTTTTTGTGTTAATTATAAGTGTGTTTCTATCCCGAAATTCCGCTTCTGCACCCATTTTTTTCAAAATTTCAACGGAATAAAAAACATCACTAACTAATGGAATATTATGAATGACACACTCTTCTTGAATCAATATTGTTGCGTAAATTATAGGCAATGCGGAATTTTTCATACCGCTAATTAAAACCTCTCCATTTAATTTACTACCACCATCAACTAGAAGCCTCATATGTACCTCGAATAAACATTATTTCACTAATATTCTATTCAAGGTGTATAAATACTCTACATTATTTTTTGATTAAATATGCACAAACAAGCTCGCTAACCTTACTGTAGCTTTTTGTTCCATCCTTATCACCATTTGCCTGTAAATATGCGTTGTTTATCTTATCAGAAACCTCAGAAGCTACAGAATCCGAGTATTTTTGAAAGGATTTAGAAAAGGCGTAATAATCTTTAACAACACGCTCATCAAGCTGTTCACGTGCGAATTTATAAAGCTCAGAATCTCTCTTTCTCAAGTCAGAAAGTAATTCTAGATAAGCGTCAAGATAAGCGCCATATTTAAAGAATGCATCGCTCGAATAATTAGATGCCAAAAATGCAAAAAAGCTTGCTTCGTCTTCTCTTGCAATTCCTCGCTGATGCGCCATTTCGTGGGCAGCAGTAGAAATTACAATAAAATCCGAATAATTTGTATTAATATTTGCTTCAGCAGTTATACAAATATATACTCCAGATAAATGTGTATATGTCATCGGCTTACTTAAAAGTAATGGCTTTACTCTAGAATTAAATGTTGAAAGAATCCTTGTTTGCTTTGAAAGCTCCTTATATGACTCAGCTATTATTTTGCTCATTTCTTTATGTGAATACGGCATTATTGAAGCGCCATTTTCGTCATATTTTATTTCTTTTGATAAGCTATTAAGCTCATTTGTTAAAATAATAGTCGCATCATATATATCCTTA
>JAZNFR010000065.1:0-3827 GCA_045576055.1 Eubacteriales bacterium | reverse complement strand
GGAGAAATAGTTACCCTTATCGGCGCAAACGGAGCAGGAAAGACAACAACAATGCAAAGCACAGTTGGTCTTATTCCTAAAAAATCGGGCAAGGTTATCTTTAATGGAGAGGATATAACCAAAACCCCTTGCCACAAGATTGTTAAGCTCGGTATGACTCAAGTTCCAGAGGGAAGACGTATCTTTCAGGAGCTTTCAGTTTATGAAAATCTTTTGATGGGCGCGTATTCCATAAAGGACAAATCAGGCTTTAAGAATGATTTGGACAGAATTTACGAGCGCTTCCCACGTCTTTTCGAGCGTAAGAACCAAATTGCAGGAACTCTTTCGGGAGGAGAACAGCAAATGCTCGCCATGGGACGTGCGATAATGAGCCATCCAAAGCTCCTTATGCTTGATGAGCCATCAATGGGCCTTTCACCTCTTTTGGTTGACCAAGTGTTTGATATTATCAAGGAAATCAATAAGGACGGCACTACAATTTTGCTAGTTGAGCAAAACGCAGGAAAGTCTTTGGCAATTTCTGACCGCGCGTATGTTCTTGAAAACGGCGAGATAGTTCTAAGCGGAACCGGCAAGGAATTATCAGAGAGCGAAATGGTTAAAAAGGCATACCTCGGTGGCTAATATAAAAATAAAAGCACCCAATCGGGTGCTTTTTTTATTGCATTGTTAATATATGTGTGATAAAATTATATTAGATTATGCCTAAATGGAGGTGTAGCTATGGAAAAATATGATTTAATAGTGGTCGGTGGTGGGCTTTCTGGCGTTTGTGCTGCGGTTTCATCGGCACGTCAAGGAATAAAGACCTTGCTCATAGAAAAGTCAAATTGTCTAGGTGGTGCTTCCACAAACGGACTCGTTACCCCCTTTATGCCTACAAATACCGTGATAGAGGGAGAGAAAATCGAGCTTTGCCGAGGAATTTTTTTAGAGATTAAGGAAAACCTAAAGCACCTTTCAGCCATAGAGTGGGACAGCTTTGGCGCAGAGGAATTAAAGCTAGTTCTTAACCGTATGGTAACAGAGTCTGGCGCCCATATTCTTTTCCACGCAAGCCTAATAGATACCAACCTTGAAAATGGTAAAATCACAAGTGCTACCTTCAATACAATTGAGGGAAAAATCACCCTTGAGGCTGACTATTTTATTGACGCAACAGGAAATGCACAGCTAGCTTATTTGGCTAACTTGCCATATAAGCTCGGCAGAGAAAAGGACAATCTTTGCCAGCCTATGACTCTCTCACTCCGTTTAGGCGGAATTGATGAGGATGCGTTTTTTGAAAGTATAAGCGATTTAAATAAAGAATATAAAAGGCAACAAAATGAGGGTAAAATATTAAATCCACGAGAGAATATTTTAGCCTTCAAAACTACCCAAAGGGGCATAGTGCACCTAAATACAACAAGAATTGCAAAGAAGAACCCAACAAGCGCTAAAGAGCTTACAGATGCGGAGCTTGAAGCACGCGAGCAAGCGTATGAAATATATAAATTTATTAAGGAAAACGCAAAGGGGGCAGAGGGCGCATATATGCTTTCCACAGGCTCAGAAATCGGTATTCGAGAGAGCAGGAAAATAGTTGGTGAATATACCCTTACTGGGAAAGAAGCAATAGAGTGCGCCAAATTTACGGATACTATTGCCGTTTCAAACTATGATATTGATATACATAACCCAGAGGGCACAGGAACAAGCCACTACTATTTTAAGGAAGGGGAATATTTCCATATACCATATCGCACGTTGATTCCAAAGGGTGCAGAAAACATCTTAGTTGTTGGCAGATGTATCTCGTGCGACCACGAGGCACAGGCATCGATTAGAATAATGCCGATAGTATCTTGCATTGGCGAGGCAGGAGGCACTGCTATTGCCATTGCAAAAAAGCAAGGTGTTTCTACCAAGCAAGTGGCCATAGAAGCATTACAAGAAAGGCTAAAGGAAAACGGAGCATTTTTAGGAATATAAAAAAGGACACAATCGTGTCCTTTTTCTAATTCATTTTTTTGCGAATGCTTAGTATCTTTACAATAATTGGAGATAAAACAACGCTCATTCCGATTTCGAATAAGAAGTTTGCCATAGCCAAGCCCCAGAAAAAGATAATGCCTGCTTTAAAGCCCGATTGGCCAGCTAATTGCATGAGGTTGTCAGTTAAGAAAGCCATACCACCAAGAAGGAATATACCTGTGTTAACAACAGGACAGACAAGAGCTGCAATAACAGCCGCTAAAATGTCGTTTATCTTCTTTAAAGCCTTATAAACAAGACCCGATGCCAAGCCACATAATGTGCCTTTTGCAATAACAACTAATATAGTTGCAAATGGGTCATATTGCATAAAGAATGTTGCACCACCCGAGATAAGAACAACAAGTGCGAACACAAGTCCAAGCCATGCGCCAATCCAAGGACCGCAGAGCGCCGCACCAATTACTATTGGAACAAGAGCAACTGCTGTTGAGAATGGACCGAAAAATGTTGGGAAAAGAGCAACAGTGCCTTGAAGAATAATTACAAGCGCAGTCATAATAGCGCTAAGCACTAGGGTTCTTGTTGAAATGAGTTTTTTAGTTGTATGCAAAGGAATCCCTCCTCAATATTAATGAAAATTATTTTCCTTCATTTGAATTTGTGTTTGGATAATGTGGACGACGATGGTGAGAATGTCTTTTATTTTTTAAATATTTTTTGCGCTTATAAAAGCGAATAGATTCAATTGTCAAATAAGCAAGGGCGGAAACCATAATTGAAAGAGCAAACTCAAATATGAAGTTATCTGCGCTTATGCTCCAGAACCAACGTGAAGCAAGTGAAAGACCAGAATAACGGCCGTTAGTCAAGGCAGGCAAGTTGTCGGTGAAGAAGACAATAGAGCCACCAAGGAAGATAAAAGTATTAACAAGGGGGCAAATAGCAGCGCTAACAACTGATGCAAAAAGCTTATTAACTCGAGTAAGGAAAGAGAAAGCAAGACCTGTTAAAAATCCTGCCAAAATACCCTTGGCTAAAACCACAACAATAGTAGCAAAAGGGTCAACTCGCAAGAAAGACCAGGTTGATGGAATAAATAAAACTGATATAGCAAAAACTCCACCCAAAATTGCTCCAACATAAGGTCCACCATAAAATGCACCAATGCAAATTGGAATTATTGCAAGAGCGATAGCAAAGCTTTCAAGCTCAATAGTGAGTGTGCCCACTACTTGAAAAGCAACAACTAGCACAGAGAAAACAATAGTCAAAATAATCATATTAGATAAAGACATTTTCTTTTTTTCCATAAAGTCCTCCAAAGGAAAGCCAATAGGCATATAATATTTTATTATACCACCACTTAGAGATTTTGTCAATAAATACTAAAGATCAAGAATGCGAAAAAATAAAAGATTTACAAAGGTGTGTTTGCTTTATGAAAAGTTTGTGAAGGGTAAATGGAAAAATTCCCCACGCCTTGACACTGGCGAAAATAAAGTGATAAAATGAAAATGGGAGAACAAAGAGGCATTTTGTACCCTATGTGACCTTTAGTTTAACTAAGGGATGCAGAAAAAGGAGGATAATGTTATGAAAAAGAGTTATTTGTATACACTTGCGTTGTTTCTTTTATTGCTAATTTTATGTGGTTGTGGTGATAATGTAAGCACCTATGAAAGCACAAGCGACAGCAACGGCTCTGACAATATATTAGAAACAGAAAATTCCTCTGTAAATTCTTCAAATAACGAAACTGAGAATGGCAGTGAAACACAAACAGAAACAGTTATAGAGACTGAATCAAGCACCGAAACTGAAGTGAATACCGAAACTGAAGTGAA
>JAZNFR010000064.1:0-3029 GCA_045576055.1 Eubacteriales bacterium | reverse complement strand
AACGTTGAGCTTGCACTTACCTTGTCTGGTGTTCCATCAGCCGAGAGAAAAGCACGTGCAAGGGCAGCACTTGAAAAGGTTGGACTTGGCGACCAGCTACACAAGCGACCAAATCAAATGTCGGGTGGACAAATGCAAAGGGTTGCAATTGCTCGTGCTCTTGTAAATGACCCTGAAATTTTGCTTGCCGACGAGCCAACAGGTGCTCTTGACTCGGAAACCAGTGTTCAAATAATGGAGCTTATAAAGGAAATTTCCAAGGATAAGCTCGTTATTATGGTTACACACAACCCTGAGCTTGCTGAGCAATATTCTACAAGAATAATCAACCTACTTGACGGTCTTGTTGTTAGCGACTCAAATCCATACGATTCTAACATTCAAAATGTAGAAAATGGCGAAGAGAGTGTCGAAAATGCATCTACAATCGTCACTGCAAACGCAGACGCAAGCGAAAACGATGAAAAAGAGCAAAAGCTAGACACTCCTGCCCAAAAAGTAGAAAAAAACAAGGGTAAAAAGAAGAAAACCTCAATGTCCTTCTTTACTGCTTTCTTGCTCTCCCTTAACAACCTTTTAACTAAAAAAGGAAGAACTATTCTCACCTCATTTGCAGGTAGCATTGGTATTATAGGTATTGCGCTTATTTTTGCAGTTTCCAACGGCTTGAATGGTTACATTGAGCACGTTCAAGAAACAACCCTTTCATCATATCCTTTAACCATTCAAAGCGAATCCGTGGACATTAGCTCACTTATGATGACTCTTTTAACAGGTGGCGAACAAGGCACCGAGGAGGAAAAAGAGGGACGCGACGAAAACAGCGTATATAAGGACCCATTGATTGCTGAGCTTGTTGAAAAGATAAGCGAGATTGAAGTTAGCAAGAACGACCTTGCTTCCTTTAAGGAATATCTTGACACAGAACTAAAAAACAAGGACTCTGAGCTTTACAAGGCTGTAAGCGAGATACAATACAAGTATCCTCTTGATTTAACCGTTTATACCGAAAACGCAGACGGCGAAATAATCAAATCCGATACAAACGTGTTGCTTCAAGAAATGATGATTGACTACTTTGTTCAATCAGGTGCTATGTCAGAAAGTGAATCAAACGCTATGTTTGGTGGGGATTCAGGAATGGCTGCTATGGGTATGGGTGGCTCAATTAATATGTGGCAAGAGCTTCTCGCAGACTCCAAAAATGGAAAAACAATAAGCGATGTAGTTACTGAGCAATATGATGTTCTCTATGGAGACTGGCCAAATGCTCACAACGAAATTGTTCTCTTAGTTGACGAGGACAACGAGCTTGATGACTTAACTCTTTATGCACTTGGTCTTATGAGCAAGGCCGATATTGATAAAATAATTGAGTATGCTGCAAAGCAAGAACCATTGCCTGAAAGCGAAGTTCCATCATGGAGCTTCAAGGAAATCTGCGAAAAAACCTACAAGGTTCTTTTGCCTTCTGATTTCTATGTATCATACGACGGAAAAACAGTATTTGATAAATCCAATGACCAAAACTATTTGAAATCAATTTATAGTGGTGCTCTTGAATTGAAGGTTACTGGTATCATTCGCTTAAAGGATAGCGTTGACTCAGGTTATATGAGCGGTGCTATTGGATATACAAGCAAGCTAACCGAATATGTTATAAAGAAGGCTTCCGAGTCATCTGTTGTTGACATTCAACTAAATAATAAGAATTTTGACGTTATCACTGGCTTACCATTTGAATCAACAAAGGACCAATTTGATAACGCAACAAAGAAAGAAATTCTACGCGAATACGTTGGCCGTCTTTCCACAGCAAAGAAGGCTGCTCTATTCCTAGAGGTTGCCTATTTCGAGGCTTACAATAAGCCATTTGACAACCCAATGACGCCTGAGGTTGAAAAGACACCTGCACTTGAAGCATATACAAATATGACTCTTAAAGGAGTGACTGATCAAGAAAGTGCTATCGATTTTATGACAACTGCACTTCTTGGCTCACTTGCTGAGGAAGAATTGAACGTTATTATAAGTGCGGCAAGGGCTGATTATGAAAACGCAGAGGAAAACAAAGGCAAGCTATTTGATAATTTAACCGAGCTTGAAAAGCAAGCGCTTTATAAGAAGCAAATTGCAAATCAATACAATTTCTATAATTACTCATACAACACACTTATGTCTATAATCACTCCTTTGGTTGAGGAGGGTGCTAAGGCTCAAATTAGAAATCAAGCTGACCAAGAGATTAACAAATCATTGCCAACTAATGAAGACAAGGCAATTGCACTTGTTGGCAACTTGGAAGTTGCTAGCGACAAGGAAATAGACACATACTACGAAAACTTCATGCAATTCTCAAGCTCAACATATGAGGAAAATCTTGTTGAATTTGGTATGATTGATATGGGTGTTCCTTCTTCAATCAATGTTTATACCTCTACATTTGAGCAAAAGGATCAATTCAAAAGCATCATCGACAAGTATAATGCACGTGTTGGTAAGGACAGTGGAAAGCAAATCGAGTATTCTGATATTCTAGGCGATATGATGGCGGGCATTACAACCATCATCAACGCAATCACATATGTTCTTGTTGCATTTGTTGCTACCTCTCTTGTTGTTTCCTCTATAATGATTGGAGTTATTACACTTATCTCCGTTCAAGAAAGAACAAAGGAAATTGGCGTGCTCCGTGCTATGGGTGCATCCAAGCGCGATATCTCTCGCGTATTCAATGCGGAAACAATGATTGTAGGTCTAATTTCTGGTATTCTTGGTATACTAGTAACACTTGTGCTCGTTGTTATAATTAACATTATTCTCTTTGCATTGACTGGCATTGTAGGACTTCAAGCATCACTTGGCTTCTTACCTGCTATTGGTCTTATTGTTATCAGTATGGCGCTTACTCTTATCGCGGGACTTATCCCATCAAGAGTTGCGGCTAAGAAGGACCCTGTTATTGCTCTAAGAACTGAATAAACCTAATCAAAAAGAGGCTACCCAAGTCGGAGGCCAAGCGGTCTTAG
>JAZNFR010000063.1:0-3191 GCA_045576055.1 Eubacteriales bacterium | reverse complement strand
CACCTGTAAAGCCAATTGAACGACCATATTCAACAGCCATCTTCATAAGTCTTGCAATATTGTCTTGCTCAAATTTAACGTCAGTATTGAGAAGTGTTTCGTAACCCTCACGGCCACCCCAGAATACATAACCGCGACCGCCAAGCTTAACAGTTAAATCAAGCGCCTTCTTTACTTGAGCAGCGGCGAATGCAAAAACCTCGGCGCTGTTTGAAGAGCCTGCGCCATTGCAGAAGCGTGGGTTAGAGAACATATTAGCTGTTCCCCAAAGACACTTAATGCCTGTTTCGTTCATTTTTTCAAGTATGTAGTCAGTAATTTCGTCAAGACGGCGATTAGTTTCCTTAATATCGTCAGCCTCAGGAACAATATCAACATCGTGGAAGCAGAAATATTCAATGCCAAGCTTTTGCATAAACTCAAAGCCTGCATCTACCTTGGCTTTTGCGTGCTCCATAGTGCCACGCTCACATCCAAATGATTTGTCAGCAACACCACGACCAAACATATCTGTGCCCTCAGCACAAAGATTGTGCCACCAAGCCATAGCAAATGGTAAGTGCTCCTTCATCTTTTTGCCCATAATTACTCTGTCAGCATCATAGTACTTGAAAGAGAAAGGATTTTTGCTCTTTGGGCCCTCGTATTTAATTTTTTCTACGTTAAAAATTTCGCTCATTTTTTTATTCTCCTATAAAAATATTTCTGTTTAATTCTCCACCCTTGCGCAAGAAAAGTGGAATTTTATCAAGTGGCGCATCACACAATGCTGTATTGCCACCCTCGTATTCATCTCCAGTCCATACATCTACCCAAGAAGCTCCCTTAGGTAAATATACATTTCGTGAATACTCGTTTTCATATATGATTGGTGCAACCAAAAGGTCAGACCCAAGCATATATTCGTCATCAATCTCCCAAGCTTTTAAGTCGCTATCGAAATCATAAAATAGTGGTCGCATAGGGGGAGTTCCTATCTTGTGCGCTTCAGCCATTAATTCCTTGATGTAAGGCTTTAGTCTTTCACGAATGAAAATGTATTTTGTAAATATTTTCTCATTTTCCTCGCCATAAGACCAAATTTCGTTTGGCGCACCTGTGCCAAAGATTCCACCACCGCTTAAAGGCTCCGCGTTTTCTTTATGCGTTTCGCTCCAAGGGTTGCGACATCCGTGTAAGCGAAGAACGGGGCAGAATGTAGCGTATTCAAACCATCTGGCAATTAGCTTTCTGTATTCGGGGTCGTCATTTGTGCCACCATCAAAGCCACCTATATCGGTTGTCCACCAAGGGATTCCACTCATTGCCATATTAAGACCAGCACGCACCTGACATCTAAGAGCCTCATATGTTGCCATAACATCGCCCGACCAAACAAGCGCACCGTATCTTTGAGAGCCAAGCCAAGCACATCTTATTAAATTCAAAATGTTTTCTTGACCCTCTTTTTCCATTCCTTGATAGAAATTTTCAGCGTATTTTTGTGGGTATATATTTCCAACCTCTAAGCAATCGCCAAGGTGGTACATATGATTGTCATAATCATAAAAATCAAACTCAGGCTCAGCCTCGTCAAGCCAGAAAATTTTAATACCCTTGTCATAATAATTCTTTTTTGCTTTTTCCCAAACAAACTCTCCAGCCTCTGGGTTGGTAGTATCGTAGAAAACAGCAGGGGAAACACATTCAGTATGATTGCGCCTACCACGATAGTTCTTTATAAGGTAACCCTTTTCTTCCATCTCTTGGAAGTTTTCACTATCAAACTGGATTGTCGGCCAAACGGAAACCATAAGCTCCGTTCCCATATCCCTTAATTCCTTAACCATACCCTCGGGGTTGGGGAAGTAATTTAAATCAAATTTAAAATCGCCTTGATGAGGCCAATGGAAAAAGTCGCAAACTATAACAGAGAGGGGAATGCCTCTTTCTTTGTAGCCTTGCGCAACCTCTAATAATTCCTTTTGCGACCAATAGCGCAATTTTGATTGCCAAAAGCCCATTGCATATTCGGGCATCATAGGTGGCTTGCCGGTCAAACTCATATATGCTTCCATGATTTCGCGAGGAGTGTCATTTACTATAATAAGATAGTCAATTTCTTCGCCCATTTCAGCTGACCATTTTGTTATGTTAGTGCCAAATGACACCTCGCCAATAGATGGCATATGCCAAATAAAGCCATAGCCAAGGCTTGAAACATAAAAAGGAACAGAGGCTTGTGAATTTCTTTGCGAAAGCTCAAGAGAACAGCCCTTGATATCAAGTATCGGCTGTTGGTATTGACCCATACCAAATATCTTTTCACCCTCGTTTGCATAAAAGCTAACATTTATTCTATATTTGCCGTTTCCTATGTCCTTCCACTCGTGTCCCTTAACCTTTAATGGCTTGCCCGTGTAATGCTCCTCTAAAAGCAACTTCTCATTTTGATTATAAAATGTGATTTTTCCATTTTTATCAATAGTAGCTCTTGCATTACCATTTTTAATCTCGGCACTGTCTTCACAAAGTGAAATCTCAGCGCTTACTTCAGATACAGGCAAAAGAGCATAATCTCTTGCTCCAAAATTATTATCTTTTCTTGCCCTAACACGCAAGCAATTTGCGCCATAAGGCTCAATTCTTATGTAATCGTCCTCGTTTTGATAAACAAGCATATTGTTATCTTTAGAAAACATAAACGCCTCCTTGTATCGAAAAATAATAACTCTGTCTAACTATATCATAAGATATAGGGGATTGACATTGCTATTCATAAGTGATACAATTATAATCATAAATTAAGATTTTTGGAGCGAATTATGATTACTTATGAAGGGCATCGTTCGTATTCGGGATACGAAATATATCGTCAATTTGATGAAAATTTAACATTTGGCATACATCTTCACAATAGCTTTGAGCTTGTTTATGTTAAATCAGGTGAATTATCGGTTCATTTAGATGGTAAAGATTACACAGTAAAAAAAGGACAGGCAATGTTTATTTTGCCAAATAGTGTTCATTCATATAAGACAGAGAAATATTCTATAAGTGCGCTTTACATTTTTTCTAATCGATATGTTCATACATTTTATTCTCTGTGGCTGTTGATCCGATTGAGACTGTATCGGACAGCATAACAGTGGCTACTGATTCTCTAACCGATTCCATAAATTCAGTGGTTGAATCGGTAGAAGTCAAGGAAG
>JAZNFR010000062.1:0-4202 GCA_045576055.1 Eubacteriales bacterium | reverse complement strand
GAAGACGTTAATGTTGAAGGAAAAAGAGTCCTCGTAAGATGCGACTTCAACGTTCCTCTCAAGGATGGCGTTATCACAAGTGACAAAAGAATCATCGGCGCACTTCCAACAATCAAGTATCTTCTTGATAAGGGCGCAAAGGTTGTGCTTTGCTCACACATGGGCAAGCCACACAGCATTTTGACTGAGGGCTTCGGTCTTACAAAGAAAGAAAAGAAAAAGGTTGAGGAGCTTCCAGAGGCTGAAAGAGCTGCTGCTACAGCTGAACTATTAAAGAAGGCTCTTGGCGACAAGCAAAAGTTTACTTTAAAGCCAGTTGCAGATAGACTTAACGAGCTTCTTGGCGGTGTTGTTACATTTGCTGAGGATATTGTTGGCGAAGATGCAAAGGCTAAGGTTGCTGCACTTGAAAACGGCAAGGCTGTTCTTCTCGAAAACGTTCGTTTTGATGCAAGAGAAACAAAGAACAATCCTGAATTTGCAAAAGAACTCGCATCATATGCTGATGTATATGTAAACGATGCGTTTGGTACAGCTCACCGTGCCCACGCAACAACAGCTGGTGTTGCTGACTATCTCCCTGCAGTTTGCGGTTACCTCATTCAAAAGGAAATCGGAATCATGGGTAAGGCACTTGCTGATCCAAAGAGACCATTCGTTGCTATTCTTGGTGGCGCTAAGGTTTCAGATAAAATTGGCGTTATCAACAACCTAATCGAAAAGGTTGATACACTTATCATCGGCGGTGGTATGGCTTACACATTCTTCAAGGCGCTTGGCTACAATGTTGGCACTTCACTTTGCGAGGATGACAAGGTTGAGCTTGCTCGCGAAATGATGGCAAAGGCTGAGGCTAAGGGCGTTAAGTTCTTAATCCCAGTTGACAACAAGCTTGGTAAGGAATATGACGAGAACACAGAATCAATGTTCTGCAACTCAAACGAAATTCCTGACGGATGGATGGGTCTTGATATCGGTCCTAAGACACAAGAGCTCTTTAGCAATGCTATCAAGGGTGCTGGTACTGTTGTTTGGAACGGTCCTATGGGCGTTTCTGAGTGGAAGAACTTCGCACAAGGAACAGAGTGCGTTGCTAATGCAGTAGCAGAAAGTGGTGCTATCTCCATTATCGGCGGTGGTGACTCAGCTGCAGCTGTTGAAAAGCTTGGCTTTGCTGACAAGATGACACACATCTCAACAGGTGGCGGTGCATCTCTCGAATTCCTTGAGGGTCTTGAGCTCCCAGGTATTGCATGCCTACAAGATAAATAATTTAGGTCTTTAGCCAAACGCTTAATTGCGTTTGGCTTTTGCCCATAAAATGGCGAAACCTCAATAAATGCAAGGCTTTAACGTCGTTTTATAAATCGTTTTTTGGAACATAAAACAAATAAATGAACATTTGTTCATATGATTGGACATAGATATAAGGAGAAAAATCATGAGAAGAAAAGTAATTGCAGGAAACTGGAAAATGAATATGACACCATCACAAGCAAAGGCTCTTATCGAGGAAACAAAGCCACTTGTTGCTGGTAAAGACAATTGCGATATTATTTTCTGCGTACCATTTGTTGACATCTACGCAGCACAAGAGGCAGCTAAAGGCTCAAACATCAAAATCGGTGCAGAAAACGTACACTTTGAAGAAAAGGGTGCATTCACAGGAGAAATTTCTGCTGCTATGCTCAAGGAGTGTGGCGTTGAATACGTAATCGTTGGTCACAGCGAAAGAAGACAATACTTTGGCGAAACAGATACAACAGTTAACCTTCGCACAAAGGCTGCTATTAAGGCTGGTATGAAGGTTCTTCTTTGCCTTGGCGAGGTTAAGGACGAAAGACTTAACGGAATTACCGATGAGGTTGTTTCTATGCAAACAAAGCTTGCTCTTAAGGACATTACAGAGGAAGAGCTTGCACAAGTTATAATTGCTTACGAGCCAGTTTGGGCTATCGGTACAGGCTTAACAGCTACACCAGAGCAAGCTGACGAAACATGTGGTGTTATCCGTAACACAGTTAAGGCTCTTTATGGTGACGCAGCTGCTGAAAAGATTATCATTCAATATGGTGGATCAATGAACGCTGGTAATGCTGCCGAGCTACTCGCTAAAGAAAACGTTGACGGTGGTCTTATTGGTGGTGCTTCACTTAAGGCTAAGGATTTCTCAATCATCGTTGAGGCAGCTCAATAATTTTTAATCGAACAGTATTAGGCTCACGCTTTTGCGTGGGCCTTTTTTATTAAATTGTGTAAAATGCACAAATTTAGGCACTTTGCCATATTGACAAATGTATATTATAATGATATAATTACTCTGTAAGATTATAACTTTATGATAGGAGATATCATATGCGCAAATATAGAACAAAAATTTTCTTTGCGTTGGCGGTTGCGTGCTTGCTTACGTTAGCTTTTGCAACAACTGCCTTCTGCTTAACTGGGGATTCTATAACGATTTCCTTTAATAGCTCACCTGGTGTTGAGGCTGAGTTTGAACCAATTGCTTCTGCGACCGGCGGTGATGAGGTTTCATTACCAAATGATGAAACAGCGCCCTATGGCTACTCACTTGTTTGGGTAACTAGTGATGGTAGATCGTTTGCAGGTGGCTCAAAGGTAGCATTTTATGAGAATGAAATTCTCACCGCTATCTATACATATGATATTCAATCCGTGGATGATTTTTATGCGTATTGCAACAAGTTCGATGATTCTGCGTATGCAAATCTTGAACCAAACGATATAAACCTATTAAAGCATCATGAGAGATATATCAACGTAAGACTACTTGACAATATCACGTTAAGCAAGGCGATTGAGCTAACATCCTCTATCGGCTCAGAGCTCAATATAATTCTTAATGGCTATACACTAACTGTTGATAAAAACCTCGATATGGCAGTTGGTGGTCAATGCTTTACTACAAAATTCTACGGCTCTGGAACAGTGAAATACGAGGGCACAGGCGCAATTGCTAGAACTGATAGTAGCAGCGCAACTAAAGCAGGCGCAGAAAAGAACGGCCTTTATATAGGTGCATCCGTTTATGTAGATGCTCCTAACGCTTTCCTTGCAAAGGATACAAAAAGTGAGTTCAAGGTAGGGGCTCCATCGGTTAACATTTATGGAACTGTAAACTGTAAGTCCGTGCTTAAAATAGAAGATAGTGGAAATAGAGCTGCTTCTATTGTTATCAATCCTCACGCATACATTACCTTGAATGGCGCTTTGGCTGAGGGCGAAGGAAATAAATTTAACATCAGAGTTTCTGGTGGAACAATAATAATGGCAAATAACGCAATTTCATTCTTCAGTGATGCTTTTGCGTTTAATATTACCGGCGGTGCATTTTCACTAACCTCTATAAATGAATTTAATATTCTTTCACAAAACTTGGGTAGCGATTATGTTATGTATTACAGACTACAAAAGGAATATTCTATTGCCTATGGAATAGTTACCCCGGTTACTTGTGGTAGACTACATACTTACGAATTAAAGGAAACTTTTTCAGCTAACTGCTCACACGCAAAGGAGCAAATCTTCAAATGTAAGGATAGCTCCTGTGGCTTGACTCTTTGCGTTTCAACTGGCAGTGTTTCAGACCACGCAATAGTAGAGCCTGAAAAGGATAAGGATGGCAATCCTATACCAGATAAAGAAGCAACCCCATTAGAGCGCGGTTATATTATAACACGTTGCTCATTATGCGGCTTTGCACACTATGAATTTATCTATGATAATCCACTTGACAATGAGTTACTTATAACTATTGAAAATAATGGAAAGCAAGAGTTTAAAACTGTAACTGTAAACGATGTATTCGTTTTGGATTCTAATTACAAAATTATAGGAATTAAGAGCACTGACAATATTGTTACTGTCGAAATCCCATTAGGTATTAAGGGAATTGAATTCACAACCGAAAACAATACAATAAAGACAATTTTGTTTGAGGAAGCCCTTGATATAGATGTTATATCTCTTGCGAAGCTAACTGCGCTTGAAGCGATAGAAATTAAAGCGGTTACACGCGTTAAGTTTCATGCAAACTGTGCACCCGACAGCCTTCAAGCTGTAAAGACAATAGCTGAGGGAGCAAGGGTTATATTCGATGATAATGCTTTCTTAAATAAATCATCATTGACAACAATTACAACAACTAAAAACTCTGAAAACTCCTTTGGTTCATCCAG
>JAZNFR010000061.1:0-4937 GCA_045576055.1 Eubacteriales bacterium | reverse complement strand
CTTTTCTTCATTTTTTCCTTGGCTTTCTGAAATAAGAGAAATAACATTTGATAATGTCTTTCCCATATCATCTCCTCCATTCTTAACGCTGGAGGAGATTTTATTCAGAAGCTCAGGGTTAGAGGATATCATTGATAAAACTGATTCGATTGAATTCTCACTCATTTTTATTTCCTCTTTTCATCATGTTTACAGCTCTTTGAATATCCTCCTCGGTAAGAAGAGATAGTGTTTGGCGCACCTTGGACATGTCATTTGGCTTTTCCATTTTGTAAAATTCCTCTTGACCACTCTTTTTCGCTACATACTGGATTGTTTTCCAAAGCTGGTCATCATCCATTTTCAAAACCCTATCGATAGTGCCTTTGTCGATTTTCATAAAAATCTCCTTTCGAAATTTCTTTACAAAATAGGTATTATTATGGTATGATATTGGTTGAAAGATGTCACAGCGCACGAAAGGATAAAAAATGAAAATTCTTGTTTTTTCTGATTCTCATTCAAATTATAAAAAAATTGAACAAGCACTTGAAATCCACAATGGAATTGCCGATTTAGTTGTTTTTCTTGGTGATGGTATTCGTGATATTGAAAGGGTGCGTGAAAAACACCCCAATATTCAGTTCTTTCTAGTGAAAGGAAACTGTGATATCTTTTCTTCGGCTGAATATAGAGATTATAGCATACTTGATTTGGAGGGCATTAAAATCTTAATTACTCACGGGCACTTATTTGGCGTAAAGAACGGTTATGATAGAATTTTATATCGCGCAGAGGAGCTTGGCGTTGATGCTGTTTTCTTTGGGCATACACACGAGCCACTTGATTATTCAGCTTATGTTGGCGAAAAAAGAATACACCTTTTTAACCCAGGCTCAATAGCTTATGGTGGCACATATGGAGTAGTAAACACCTCCAATGGGATTTTGGTTGCTTCACACGGAAAAATTTAGTTAAAAATGGCAGAAAAATAGAGTTAACTGCTTGAACTTTTAATTAATATATGATATACTCAATTTAATGATAAAAATATTTGTTCGGAGGAATAAATTCAATGGAAAAGAAAATCAAAGTTGGTATCATCGGTTGCGGTGGTATTGCAGACGGCAAGCACATGCCATCCCTTAAAAAGACCGGCGAGGTTGAAATGGTTGCATTCTGCGATATTATTGAGGAAAGAGCAGTTGAGGCAGCTAAAAACTACGGTACACCAGATGCAAAGGTTTATACCGATTATAAGGAGCTTTTAAAGGACAAATCTATTGAGGTTGTTCACGTTTGCACACCAAATAGAAGCCATAGCTTCATTACAGTTGACGCACTCGAGGCAGATAAGCACGTTATGTGTGAAAAGCCAATGGCAATCAATTCTGAAGAAGCTAAAAAGATGGTTGATGCAGCAAATCGCACAGGCAAAATGCTAACTATTGGCTATCAAAACAGACAAAGAAAGGACTCTAAATACCTAAAGGCTGAGGCAGAGGATGGCGTATTTGGCGACATTTACTACGCAAAGGCAACAGCACTAAGACGTCGTGCAGTTCCTACATGGGGCGTATTTATTAACGAGTATGAGCAGGGTGGTGGTCCACTTATCGACATCGGTACTCACGCACTTGATTTAACCCTTTGGACAATGGATAACTACAAGCCAAAATATTGTGTAGGTACTACATATCATAAGCTCAATGACCAAAAGGAATCAGCTAACGTTTTCGGTCAATGGAAGCCTGAGGAATTTACTGTTGAAGACAGTGCGTTCGGCTTTATCGTAATGGAAAATGGTGCAACAATTGTTCTTGAGTCCTCTTGGGCTATCAATATGACAGAGACAAAAGAGGGTTGTACAACAATTTGTGGAACAAAAGCTGGCGCTAGGATGATTGATCAAGGCATTCTTGAAATAAACGGCGTTAAGCATAACAATATGTATGAAACAAGACCAAACCTCGATGGTAAGGGAGTTGCTTTTTATGATGCTGGCTCATATGATGCAGGTGCAGAGGAAGCAAAGCAATGGATTAATGCTGTTAAAACAGGCACAAAACCAACAGTTCTTCCAGAGCAAGCATATTGCGTAACACAAATTCTTGAAGGTATTTACGAGTCTGCAAAGACAGGTAAGCCTTACTACTTCAACTAATAATCAAAATGGGCAGTTTACTTGTAAATTGCCCATAATCTTAAAAATATAGGAGAAAAATATGAAACTTAGTGTTTTAGCTAACCTTTACGGTTCAAAATCACTTGATGAGGCACTTAAAATCATTTCCTCACTCGGTGTACATTCTGTTGAAATCGGTGCAGGTGGATATCCAGGCAAGGACCACTGCGACCCAGAAAAATTACTAGCTGACGAAAAGGCACTTGAAGAATTCAAGGCTACCTTTAAAAAATATGATGTTGAGATTTGCGCTCTTGCAACTCATGGCAACCCAGTTCACCCAAATAAAGAGATTGCTGCACAATTCGATAAGGATATGAGAAATACAATTCTCTTGGCTGAAAAGCTTGGAATTGATACAATTATTACATTCTCAGGCTGCCCAGGCTCAGACCCTGATGCAAAGCTTCCATCTTGGGTAACCTGCCCATGGCCGGATGATTTCCTTGATACATTAAACTATCAATGGAACGATGTTATGATTCCTTATTGGAAGGAAGCAACTGAGTTTGCAAAGGCTCACGGTGTTACAAAAATCGCTCTTGAAATGCACCCAGGCTTCTGCGTATACAACCCAGAAACACTTCTAAAGCTACGTGCAGCAGTTGGCGATGTTATCGGCGCTAACCTTGACCCATCACACTTGATTTGGCAAGGTATCGACCCTGTAATGGCAATTAGAGCATTAAAGGGCGCTATCTATCATGTTCACGCGAAGGATACAAAGGTTGATAAGGCAAATACATCAGTTAATGGTGTTCTTGATACAAAGCACTATGGTGATGAAATTAACCGTTCTTGGATCTTCCGCACAGTTGGCTACGGCAATGGAGAAACCTTCTGGAGAGATTTCGTTTCAAATCTCCGTCTTTGCGGTTATGATAAGGTTCTTTCAATCGAGCACGAGGATAGCTTAATGACTATTGACGAGGGACTCAAAAAGGCAGTTGAATTCCTTGATAAGGTTATGATTAAGGAAGAAAAGCCAACCGGTATGCGTTGGGCTTAAACTAACAAGAATAACAAAAAACGGACACCCTGTGTCCGTTTTTCTTTCTTTTGGCAATTTTATTGCTCACTTTCTGTTGAGCTGTTTTCGTCCTTTTGACCTGGGAACTTAAAGTGCTTCTTTGGGTCAACATGTGTGCCGTCAACCTTTAATTCATAGTGTAGGTGTGGCTCTTCTGCAATTTCATTCATAGCGCTTTCACCAACTGCACCGATAACATCACCGCTTTTTACACTCGCGCCAATCACAATACCATCATTAACCTCTGGGTCTAGATTCTTGTAAATGCTTACTGCATTACCAGAGTGCTCAATTGAAACACAGGTTCCCATAAATGGGTCATCCCATACGTTTGTGATAACTCCATCAGCAACTGCTAAAACACTGTCACCAAGATTTGCTGAAATATCAACGCCAAGGTGTGTTCGATAGTCGTTCATTGTTTGTGAAAAAACTGGCACACTGTCGCTAAAATCCATACTGATTTGACCACTTACTGGCAAAGAAAAAGTGGGGAGAGTGTCTAAATTTGGCAAATTTGTTTGTGTGTCACTGCTTGAATCAATGCTAGTGTCTGTGTCTGTGTCAATGGGCTCGGTTTTTGTTCTGTTAGCAATAGTTGTTGCTATGACAATAACTGTTACTATTGCAAGTGCAACTGCAACGGTTAAGTAAATAATTCGTTGCTTTCTTTTAATTTCTTGTTCGTTTTCTTCCATTTTGTTAAAATCCTTTCAAAATTTTATTGCAAGACTATTATTTGCCACTAAAATGCCAATTATACACAAAAAATACTTTTCTAGTTTTTTAATGATTGACTTTATTTTCTGCGTGTGGTATTATATATATAAAAGTAGTCTATCTTGAATTTTGGAGGATATTATGATTAAAATTGAGCGCGTTAGCGTAATGAATTTTGAAAACGCAATTAGAGGTGCAAGAAACCCATTAAATTCCTGGGCTAAAAGTGATAGCTATTACAATGAGGATGGTGAATACATTCTTGGTGATAACGACCTTTCCTTGGCTAGAAAGCTTGCAAAGGCAGGCTCTGACCATAGAAAATACCTTCGCCAAGTGTTTGTTTCAATGGATATTACAGCGCCACTTTACTGGTGGAAGGAATTTGATACATATAAGGTAGCAACAGTTGCTAACTCAACCTCAACAATGCACAAAATTCAAGCAAAGAAGTTCGAGCGCGATGATTTTAGCCACGATAGAATGAGTGAGGGTGCTTTAAAGGTGCTCGATTTAACTATCGATTATCTTGAAGAGGTGCGCCTAAAGTTTATCGAAACAAAGGAAAGATCATATTGGCATGATATGATTCAGCTTCTTCCTTCAAGCTATAACCAATTAAGAACAGTTACAATGAACTACGAAACCCTAATTAACATATACTATGCAAGAAGAACACATAAGCTTGCTGAATGGCACACACTATGCGATCTTATTATGTCCTTGCCATATGCTAAGGAGCTTATCGCAGTAAAAGAGGAAAACGAATAATAATGCTAAATAAACTCATAAAAGACTATGATTGCCCGCAAAAGCCCGAGGTCCGCATCCGTGTTGGGCGCTTTGCGGGCTTTGTAGGTATATTTTCAAACCTTTTTCTATTTGCAATTAAGCTTGTTATAGGCTTAATTACAGGAGCAATTTCTATTATTGCTGACTCACTTAACAATTTGTCTGACTGTGGGTCAAATGTCTTAACAGTTGTCGGCTATACAATTTCAGGTAAGCCAGCTGATAAGGACC
>JAZNFR010000060.1:0-5244 GCA_045576055.1 Eubacteriales bacterium | reverse complement strand
TAACGAGTTATAACGGATGGTTCATATTCCTTGATGGCATCCTTTACAGCTTCGCCAAATTTTGAAAGAACCTTTAACAAATCTGCCTCTTCGATAGCTGTGATTTGTGGCTCTGTTGAATTATAATCAAACGCACTAGCTTTTTCAAGTATGCCACAGGTACGAGCATATGTGTATTGCGCATATGGACCTGTATTACCCTCAAAGCTCAAGGCATCCTTCATAATAAAGTTGATATCTTTAATTCTATTATTGTATAAATAATAGAAAACAACGGAACCAACGCCAACTGCTTCAGCAACCTCGTCTCTATTTTCAAGATTAGGGTTCTTTTCGTTAATAATTTCACTAACCTTTTCAATAGCTGTTTTAAACAAATCTCTTAAAAGTATAACATTACCAGTTCTTGTTGCAAGTTTTTCGCCATTTATGCTTACAGTACCATAAGGAACATGTACAAGTTTGTCATGCCAATCATATCCCATAAGCTCAACAACCTTAAACCATTGAGCAAAGTGTAAGCTTTGACCAGCTGAGGTAACATAAATACATTTATCAAAATTATATTCGTTTTTACGGTAAACAGCTGCAGCTATATCTCTAGTTGGATATAATGTTGAGCCATCTTTTTTAAGAATTAAGCAAGGAGGCATATTGTAGTCAGACAAATCAACGATAGAAGCACCATCGTCAATCTTCAAGAGCCCGCTATTTCTTAATTTTTCAACCTGTGCAGGCATTTTATCGGTATAAAAGCTTTCACCCTTATAGCTGTCAAATTCAATTCCTAATTGCTTATAAGTTTTTTGATATTCCTTTAAGCTTAGTTCAACAAACCATTTCCAGAGTCTTGTGTTTTCTTCGTCGCCGTGTTCGAGCTTTGTAAATTCGTCACGAGCCTTTTGATTTAATGATTCATCTATTTCAGCCTCATTATGGAATTTTACATAAAGAGCAACAAGTCCGTCAACACCCTCTCTTTCGATTTCCTCTTCACTGCCCCATAGGTTATAGGCTGTAATTAGCTTACCGAATTGAGTGCCCCAGTCGCCTAAATAGTTTATTCCGACACAATTGTAGCCCTGGAACTCGTGTAGCTTTTTGAGAGAATGTCCAATTACAGTAGTGCCGAGATGTCCAATATGGAAAGGCTTTGCAACATTGGGGGATGAATAATCAAATACTGCAGTTTTGCCGTTTCCCGAGCCGTCTGAGCCGTAATTTTCTTTTTTCTCTTCAATTTCAAACAAAACGTTCTTTATTAGATAATCATTTGCTACAAAAATGTTTAAATAACCGTTAACTGCCTGTGCCTTTGAAATGACAGCGGAAGAAAACTTTTCTTCTATTTCTTTTGCAATCACAGGCGGAGCTTTTCTAAGTATTCTTGATAGCTTAAAGCAAGGAAATGCTATATCACCTAGTGATGAATCTGGTGGATATTCAAACATAGATATTAAATCGCTTGTTGTAAGCTCAACATTAGGCGAAATACCTTTGATACATTCAAGCAAATCCTTAGCTACAAGATTTTTGAAATTATTCATATGTTTTTCCTTTGATAATTAGTCATTATGCTTGTCAAGTAAAGCATGAATCTTTTGTACAGGGTTAAGAAGTGTGCTAATAGAAGCATCGTTGTTAATTGTATCAATTAGGTATGATACGTATTTGCTCATATTAACATCACAATACCAATCACGGGAGAGAATTTCCTTTGTATGGTATGTGAGGTTGGTTGCAAAAATCTTATCAAAAACGCCTTCCTCGTATGCTTTGTCAAACTTTTCAAGACCATTGCAGAAAAGAGCGAATGTCGCAAATACAAATACTCTCTTTGCACCTCTGCCTTTAAGTTGCTCAGCAACGTCTATCATTGAGTCACCTGAGGAAATCATATCGTCAACAACGATAACGTCTTTACCAGTTAAATCATTACCTAGATATTCGTGTGCCTCAATTGGGTTCTTACCATCAATTATAATTGAGTAGTTTCTTCTTTTATAGAACATACCAAGCTCAATACCAAGAACTGATGCGATGTACATAGAACGTCCAATAGCGCCTTCATCAGGAGAAACAACCATAAGGTTTTCCTTGTCAAGCTTAACATCTGGAACGTTTCTAACAAGTGCCTTAAGCATTTGATATGCAGGTCTTACGTTATCAAATCCCTTTAAAGGAATAGCATTTTGAACTCTTGGGTCGTGTGCATCAAATGTGATAATGTTTGTTACACCCATGCTTGCAAGCTCTTGAAGTGCTAAAGCACAGTCAAGTGATTCTCTTGCAGAACGTTTGTGTTGTCTTCCTTCATAAAGCATAGGCATAATAACACTTATTCTTCTTGGCTTGCCACCGGTTGCCGCGATAACTCTCTTCAAATCTTGGAAGTGGTCATCTGGGCTCATTGGTACTTGCATACCATACATTTTATAAGTTACACCGTAGTTGAAGCAGTCAGAAATAATGTAAAGGTCAAGTCCCCTCATTGACTCATTAATGAGAGCTTTAGCTTCACCCGATCCAAATCTTGGACATTGTACATCAACTACAAAGCTTTTGTCTGTGTTTCTTAATTGTTTTAAGTAATTATCTACTTGCGCTGTAAATTCCTCACAGCCTCTCATACCAATTACTTTTAATTCACCATTTAAATGTTCCATACTATCCCCCATAGTGTGTTAAATCTATTTTGTCTAAATAAAATCAGTTTTTGCCCTCTGAAATTATTATCTTTTTGAAAGTACTTCTTTTTCGTATTCTTTTACTTCGTTTAACCATGAAATACCGGTTGGCACGCCGCATTCGATGCAATATTTATCCCAAACTGCTTCGAATGGCATTGATTTTAGTTCTTCGAGCCAAGCAAGACGCGATGTATAATCCATTTTAATCTCAAGTTCTTTCATAAGCTCGGTTGGTTCAAGCATTGCGTAAAGAAGCGCCTTTTGAATGTTTCTAGCACCAATCACCCAAGCTGCTATTCTATTAATACTTGCATCAAAGAAGTCAAGACCGATATTAATTCTATCCATTTCTCCACTTCTAACGATTTCTTCAGCGATAGCCTTTAGTTCGTCGTCAAAAATTACAACGTGGTCACTATCCCATCTTACTGGTCTAGACACGTGAAGTAAAAGACCTGGTGTAAATTGAAGAGCTGTTGAAATCTTATCAGAAATATATTCTGTTGGGTGGAAATGTCCAGCATCTAGTGTTAAATATTGACCTTTCTTAGCGCAGTAGCCAAGATAGAAGTCGTTTGAGCCGATTGTACAGCTCTCTGCACCGATACCAAATACTTTACCCTCAAGAGCAGCGATATTATACTTAGGATCAACAGGAACTGCGAAGATTTGGTCAAGAGAATCCTCAAGTCTTTCTCTATAACCCTTTCTATCAACTGGAATATCCTTAAATCCGTCAGGAATCCAATAGTTACTAGCGCAAACCTCGCCCATTTCCTTACCGATATATTCAGCGATCTTTCTTGTAGCAATTACGTGGTCAATCCAAAATTTACGAATCTTTTCATCGTGGTGAGAAAGAGTAAATCCATCTTCAGAATAAGGATGTGAGAAGCATGTGGGGTCAATGTTAAGACCAAAACCATTTTTCTTTGCCCATTTAATCCAAGTATCGTAATGCTCTGGCTTAATTTGGTCTCTTGGAATGCTTTCGCCCTTGTTATCAAGATAAATCGCGTGTAAGCTTAATTTCTTTTTACCAGGAATCATTGATGCAGCCTTTTCAAAGTCCTTTTGAAGCTCTTCAATGTTTCTTGCAGCTCCAGGATAGTTACCTGTGGTTTGAATTCCACCAGTTAAAGGACCACTATTTTCAAAGCCCTTAACGTCATCACCCTGCCAGCATTGAATAGAAATTGGAACCTTTTTCATTTTCTCAATAACTGCATCGGTGTCAACACCAATTTCTGCATATGCAGCTTTTGCTATTTCATACATTTTTTCTTTATTTGCGTTCATAATTAGAATTCCTTTCCACAGATAGATAAAAATCTTTGATAAGCATCTTCCCAAGCATCGTTATGAGCTGGTTCATATGTTTTAACATCAAATGAGTTAGTAATAATCTCTCTTGCTTCGTAAATATCTTTAATTTCGCCAGAAGCAATAGCTTGCATTGAAATATTACCAATTGCTGTTGCCTCAACAGGACCCGCATATACAACTCTATTTGAAGCATCAGCTGCCCATTGGCAAAGAACAGCTTCTTTTGTTCCACCACCAACAATATTGATGGAAGAATACTTCTTACCTGTCATACTTTCGATAGATTCTATTGTTTGTCTATAGCAAAGAGCTAGGCTTTCAAAAATGCATCTTACAACCTCGCCAACAGTTTCTGGAACATATTGACCGGTCTTGCGGCAGAATTCTCTTATTCTACCAGGCATATCACCCGATGGGGAGAAAAGAACATTATTAGGATCGATAAAGCAAGCAAATGGCTTCGATGCGAGTGCCTTTTCTGTAAGCTCATCAAATGTGTAGCTTACACCCTCGCGCTTCCATTGTCTTCTAGATTCTTGCTCGAGCCATAAACCCATAATATTCTTCAAGAATCTAATTTTTCCACCTGCACCACCCTCGTTTGTGAAGTTGTGCTTAAGCGAAAGCTCATTTATAACAGGCTCGTCGTTTTCAACGCCCATAAGTGACCAAGTGCCACTGCTAATGTAAACAAAGTCATCGCCCTTCTTTGCTGGAACTGCAATTACAGCACTTGCAGTATCGTGAGATGCAATATTAACTACGTCTGCTTTAATATCGCCAAGCTCTGAAATTAGCGCTGTTGTTAGCTTACCAACCTTGTTGCCAGGCATTACAACTGGTGAAAAGAGACTTTCTTTGATTCCAAATGCATTTAAAAGCTCACTCGAAATAGCTCTCTTCTTTGCATCTAGAATTGCGCCAGTTGATGCAATTGTATATTCAGTAAATTTTTCACCGGTTAAGAAATAGTTAAGTAAGTCAGGAGTGAAAAGCATTCTTTCAGCATTTTCAATTATGTAAGGTCTATCTCTTAAATCGGCAATTAATTGATAGATTGTATTAAAATTAATTGTCTGAATACCAGTAATACCATAAAGCTTTTCAAAAGGAACTGTTTTGAATGCGTATGGTTGAATATTATCAGTACGTAAGTCACGATAGTGATATGGGTTTGCCAAAAGCTTATCGTTCTTATCTAAAAGTCCGTAGTCAACGCCCCAGGTAT